>NZ_JBNCOB010000023.1:106554-122602 GCF_049847285.1 Micromonospora sp. DT62 | reverse complement strand
GACCTGGAGATGGCCACCGTCGAGTACATCGACTGGTACAACAACCGTCGCTTGCACGGCGAGCTCGGGCACATCCCGCCCGCCGAACACGAGGCCCTACACACGATGACCCAGCCGGTCACCGGCCCCCTGAAAACCAGCTAACCAACTCTCCATCAAACCCGGGGCTTGACACAGAGCCGCTGCACACGGCCCGCTGAGTCCGGACGACTAGTTGTCGCCGCCGCAGCGTGACGGGACAGGATCTGCCGAGTTGAGTGCGTTCGCCAGGGCTCACGTAATCTCGTCGCTGCCCGAGCTGTGGGAGGTCTCCGCGCCGGGCGTCGTTCGGGCCATCGTGGGTGAAGGCGAGCTGAACATGGGCACTGATATCGCTGGTGGAGTTGAAATCCGCCCGCACGGTCGTGGTTCGCCGTGGCTACTGGCCGATGTCGACCTGGACTCCCTACCTCGCCACTACGATGCCTTCGGGCTGCTGTTTGGTGTACGAAACTTCGCCGGGTTCGAACCTGTTGCGCCCGGCCGCGGCCTACCGGAAGACGCCAGCCCCGAACTGCTTGGCCTCCAGTTCGCGGACAGCGAACACGGTCACACTTGGGTGTCATGGATGGAGCTGGCCCACATCGATTGGAGCGTACAAGCGCCCCGCGTTGACGACCGGATTCACGAGTACAAGCTGACAAGCGACGGGCCGCGTCTCATCGGCAAGGCCAGCCATCATGGGCATGCCTGGCGCGCAGTGGCCGGCGAGCGCGCCGATCCCAAGGGCAGCGCCTACCCGGAGGGAACTGAATGGCGTGCCGGCGATCGGCTGTGGCGGGTGGAGCGCCTCTCCCACGGTGACGTGTTGCGTGCCGACCCGCAGTTGCGGGCACTGCTGGACACCATGCGTGATCTCTCCGGGCGGCATGGCGGCGACAACGTACGGCTGCTTGTGTGGTTCGACAGTTAGCAACTGGCGGCCAGTACCTCTACCTTGGGCATCCTCTTCTGCCGCTGATCGGGTGTGTCGACGCTTCGCGAATGGTGAAGCCAGCGCCATCGGCTTGCTCACCGTGGTGGGTCGATCGATGTGAGCTTCGCGGACAAAGGGGCAAGTCAGCTTCTCCGTACCGTGGTCCCGGCTCGAATCGCCCGCGGGATCTCGGCGACATCGTCGACACGATCCAGCAGCACGGCAAGTTCCTCGACGGACCCGGGTGAGCTCAGCTCGACCTGGTAGGTGATGCCGCTCGATATCCACGTCTGCGTGTCGAAACCACCCTCAGCCGATACACGTACCCCGTCGATGCGGATGCCAAGTTCGCCTGCCTCCCGGTATATGTCGTTCAGGACGCATCCAGCCGCAGCGAGGTGCAACAGGTGGGCCCCGGTGAAGTCCGCCTCGACCGTGACGCCCTCAGGGGTCCACCGGTGTGGGAACCGGATCGCACCACCGTCATCTGAACTGAACGAGCCGGCGCTGACCACGACTGCATATTGCTCCACCGCTTGCTCCCTGCCCGATTTGCCTCGCCGACCGGCTCATTGTGATCCGTCACCGGCTTCACCACCAGATGCCGAGGCATCCGCTTCTGCCGCAGTCCGCGCGTCACGTCAAGGAGCAGGGTCGGCACGCCGGCAGCGCCCGGGACGGCCGAATCGAAGTGATCCGAGCTATCGCTGATGTCTCGGTGGTTCGTCAGGAACGCTTGCGGGTTTGCGTCGCGACTGCCGTCCGGAACGCCGCGGTGAACTGGTCCGGTTCTTCCCAGCCGGGGATGGTGGCCCGCGTTCGGGAGGGGCCTGAGCTGCACGAGTGTCCTGAAGCGCCAAGGGTCCTGTCCCGAGGATCTCAGGATCTCCGACAGAACGGCGCGGGCGTGGGTTCCCTCTGGGACTACCGGGCGTCGCGCCGACGACGCGCGCGCTCGAACTCGGCGACATCCGACATCCAGGGACCGTGCTGTTCGAGTGCCGCGCAGCCGCCGCGGACGAAGGCGCTCACCAGGTTCCGGTACCCGCCGATCCCGTCGACCAGGCTGTACTCGACCTGGTACTGCGGATCCGACCCGGCTTCCCCCTGTCGCACCGTCGTGATCCGGGCGATGGAGTCCGCGTAGAAGTGCAGCTGGATCCCCTCGCCCATCTCCTCGTCCTCGATGGTGAACACTTCGTTGTCCGCGGCAGAGCGGCCGGCGACGAACTCCCAGAACTCGGCGGAGGCAGTGCGGGAACCGTCCCGTAGCCACTTCTTCTCGCCGCCCTTGTCATCGGTGAACGACAGGGCCGTCTTTCGCGCGCTCGCACCGAGGTCGGCGTGGTCGTCGGCAGCCTCCTCGTCGTCTTCCGCCGGGGTGCTCCTGGAGCGGTCCGCAGCCTCCGCGCACATCAGAAAGCTCACCGTCCGCACCGCGTCATCGACGAGTTCGGGGTACGCGCGGCGCACGGCCGCGTCGACCGTCGCCGCCATCCGGTCCCAGTCGCGCTTGTCCGTGGCCCGGTTTCCCCGCCGCGGATCGAGGCCGATCCGCATCCCGGCGCATGCCTGCTCCGCGGTGGCGATCACACGCATGACCTGGGGGAGCAGTGCGGGGTCGACGGCATCGGGTATCCGCCTGGGAACCGTCGCGCCATGCAGATACTGGCCCGTGTATCTCAGGATCGCGGCGTCGAGTGGCCCGAGGACCGCTCCGCGCTCGGCGCGACGGCGGTCGGCGTGATACTCCTGGGCACGTTTCTCGTTCGACCCCTCCGTCGCCGCGCGCATCGCCTCGCAGACCTGGCCGCGCTCAAGTAGAGCGATGTCGGCGCCGTGGGCGACGAGCCGGCTCCTGTCCCAGCGGATGCGTCGGAAGAGCGCGTCGACGTCTGCGGGCGAGGAGAGCAGGACCGGGTCCAGGAGCGCGACGGCGGCGTCCTCGTCGAGCCGGCCCCGGGTTCCGGCGGCGTCGCACAGCGGAAGGACCGCACTCCACAGCAGCAGGTGTCTGGTCAGGTCCTCCCGGATCACCGCGAGATGGGCCTCCCCGATCGGGAACGTGAAGGTGCGGGGCTCATGGTTGGCGTCGGCCCCGGCGGCGAGCATCAGCTTCAGCTCGCCGTCCTTGCGGACCACCTCTGGAATCCAGCCGCTGCTACGCGTGAAAACGACGTCTCTCACAGCTCAGGCCTCCCCGCAACGGCACCGGCTGGACATGGTCGCTTCGGGCCTGCGGCGAGTGTCACGGCGATGGTGCGGCCCATGCCGCACCGCCTGGTCACGACCACCGCGCAGTTTCGACGTCGAGGCGTGGGTCGGTGCGTACCCAGACTTCGCCCCCGGCGGCCTCGGCCGGGGCGTCGACTCGTTCGAGACCGAGGAAGTCGATCAGCTGGAGCAGTTCGGCTCGTTCGGCTCGGT
The DNA here is from genome assembly GCF_049847285.1 of Micromonospora sp. DT62. Lineage (NCBI taxonomy): Bacteria > Bacillati > Actinomycetota > Actinomycetes > Micromonosporales > Micromonosporaceae > Micromonospora > Micromonospora sp. DT62. The sequence goes on along the minus strand of NZ_JBNCOB010000023.1, from coordinate 119,220 downwards.
CATCGTCGACACCATGCGAGTCGAAGAAGACGTAGTACCGGTCGCTCGGGTCGACGATGCCCGAATCTGCCCAGATCCGGGCGACTTCCTCGATTGCCGCTGCTTCCGTCGTGATCGTGGCGGCGCGGGCGGCACCGCGGGTCTCCGGTGACGCGTCGAGGTCGGAGAGGTCGGAGAACCACTGGCCGAAGCGGTCGAGGCCGGCATATCCGTTCTCGAAGAACAGCATCGCGCTCGGAAGGTAGCGGTTGGGCCGGTCGACCTGGAGGTGTTCCGACCGAGGTCGGTCCGCGTCCCTGGTCCGGGAGATCACCCCCAGCCGGGGCATGAGTACCAAACTCTGCCCCGCCGCTTCATCCCTGATGGTGTAGGTGTCAGCCTCTCGACCCCGGAAGAACGCAGAGAACGCCACGTAGGCCTCCTGGGGGTCGCCCACTGAAACGTGTTGGTCGTTGCCATCACCGACAGCGAAGACGAACTGCTTCGGTCCGGGTTTGTAGGGGCGGGCCATGTGCGTCCTCCGGTCACGTGCGACAGCTCCACCACCGTAGTGGATCAGTGCGGAACTGCCTGCGGCCCTGGTCACAGGCGTGCGGTGCGCGCTGGCCCTGCGCGAGCGACCAGCCGCCCGCAAGCCCTGAACCGGACCAGCCCGCAAGCGGACCCGCGCATCGCAACCGGCGACTCACGCGATCGGCACCTGAAGACGTGCGCTCGACGCGGCCTCGGGCCGGTCCGGACTGGCCCGGTTCGGGGGAGCGGCGCCGGCGGGGCGAAACGTCGGCATTGGCGGTTGGTGAACGACTGCTATCCCGGGCGGCGGTCGGCCGCGATCATTGCCCCGAGATAGATATGAGCCAATCTCACCTCCGGGTGGAGCGCCCGGGCGCGGAGGGCGAGACGTCGGCACGGCAGCCGGGCGTACCGAAGGCCCGACTCCGCGTCCCCGGAGGAAGACTCATGCCCCGTCCCCCACTCCGCGCCCGGCTCGCGGCGCTCACCGCCGCCGTCCTGACCGCGAGCGTCCTGACCGTCACCCCGCCGTCACCGGCGCTGGCCGCCAGCACGTTCGCCGCCAACGACTACTGCCTCGGCCAGTGCGCCGACATCCTGCCCCCCGGGCAGAACGGCAACGCCACGCTGGCCACCATCCTGGCCCACCAGGCGCTCGGCACCCGCCCCGCGCACTCCAGCGACCAGCTCGACGAGTACGCGAACCTGGTCTACAACTACGCCGGGCTGACCGACGAGCAGATCGCCCACTTCTACAACGACGCCTCCTTCGGCGTCCCCGCCGCGCAGGTCGAGAGCACCGTCTCGCCGCGCGCCGACGTCACCATCGTGCGGGACAAGGCCACCGGCGTCCCGCACGTCACCGGCACCACCCGCGCCGGCACCATGTTCGGCGCCGGCTACGCCGGGGCCCAGGACCGGCTCTGGGTGATGGACCTGCTGCGGCACGTCGGCCGCGGCAAGGTCACCTCGTTCGCCGGCGGCGCCCCCGGCAACCGGGAGCTGGAGCAGAGCGTCTGGGCCAACTCGCCCTACACCGAGGCGGACCTCCAGGCCCAGGTGGACGCGCTGCGCACCAAGGGCGCCCGGGGCCAGCAGCTCTACACCGACGTGGTCGACTACATCGCCGGCATCAACGCCTACATCGACAAGTCGATCGCCGACGACAACTACCCCGGCGAGTACGTGCTCGCCGGCGCCGGCAAACCGAAACACTTCACCATGACCGACCTGATCGCCACCGCCGGCGTGATCGGCGGCCTCTTCGGCGGGGGCGGCGGCAGCGAGATCCAGTCCGCGCTGGTCCGGGTGGCCGCCCGGGCCAAGTACGGCGCCACCGAGGGCGACCGGGTGTGGGCGGCGTTCCGGTCGCAGAACGACCCGGAGACCGTGCTCACCCTGCACGACGGGCAGAGCTTCCCGTACGGCGCGACGCCGCCCGGCGCGACCAGCGCGGTGCTCCCCGACGCCGGCACGGTGGTCGCCGAGCCCCTCGCCCACGACCAGACCGGCGGGGCCGCCGCGCGCGCCGGCGCCAGCACCGCCACCCAGGAGCTGATCGGCGGCCTGGCCAATCTGCGCGCGCACGGCATGTCCAACGCGGTCGTGGTCTCCGGACGGCACACCACCACCGGCAACCCGGTCGCCGTGTTCGGCCCGCAGACCGGCTACTTCGCCCCGCAACTGCTGATGCTCCAGGAGTTGCAGGGGCCGGGCATCAGCGCGCGCGGCGCCGCGTTCGCCGGGCTGAACCTCTACGTGCTGCTCGGCCGCGGCCAGGACTACGCGTGGAGCGCCACCTCCGCCTCGCAGGACCTCACCGACACCTACGCGGTGCCGCTGTGCACCACCGACGGCAGCGCGCCGACGCTGCGCACCAACCGCTACCTCTACCACGGCCAGTGTCTCGCCATGGAGTCGCTGGAGCAGCGCAACTCCTGGTCGCCGACGCTGGCCGACTCCACCCCGGCCGGGTCCTACACGCTGCGCGCGCTGCGCACCAGGTACGGGCTGGTCGCCTACCGGGGGCTGGTGAACGGGCAGCCGACCGCGTTCACCAAGCTGCGCTCCACCTACCGGCACGAGGCCGACTCGGCGATCGGCTTCCAGGCCTTCAACGACCCGTCGGCGATGGGCAGCGCGGCGGCGTTCCAGGCGTCCGCCGCGAGCGTCGGGTACGCGTTCAACTGGTTCTACGTCAACTCCACCGAGGCGGCGTACTTCAACTCCGGCGCGAACCCGGTCCGCCCGGCCACGGTCGACCCGAACCTGCCGGCGAAGGCCGAACCGGCGTACGAGTGGGTCGGTTGGAACCCGGACACCAACGACGCCACCTACGCCCCGCTCTCGGCCCACCCGCAGTCGGTCAACCAGGACTACTACGTGAGCTGGAACAACAAGCAGGCGCGGGACTTCGGGGCGGCGGACGGCAACTTCAGCTTTGGCTCCGTACACCGGGGTCAGTTGCTCGACGGTCCGGTGCGCGCGGCGATCGCCCAGCGCAAGCTCGGCCGCGCCGACGTCGTCAAGATCATGGCGGACGCGGCGGTGACCGACCTGCGCGGCCAGCAGGTCCTCGGCGACCTGCTGCGGGTGCTCGACAGCGCGCCGGTCACCGACCCGGCGCTGGCCGACGCGATCGGCAAGCTGCGGGCCTGGCAGCAGGCCGGCGCCCGGCGGGTGGAGACCACCCCCGGCTCCAAGGTCTACCAGCACGCCGACGCCATCCGGATCTTCGACGCGTGGTGGCCGCTGCTCGCCTCGGCGCAGTTCCGCCCCGGGCTCGGGCCGGGCCTCTACGCCGCGCTGGTGGACGCCATCGAGGTCAACGAGGCGCCGTCGGGCGGCCAGAACGGCGGGCGCGACGGCGCCGCGAGCTGGGCGTTGCAGGGTCAGGCGCACAAGGGCTCGTCGTTCCAGTACGGCTGGTGGGGCTACGTCGACAAGGACGTGCGCACCGTGCTCGGCGACCCGGTGGCCGGCGGCCTCGGGCGGGCGTACTGCGGCGGCGGCAACCTGGCCGCGTGCCGGACGACGCTGCTCGGCGCGCTCGGGCAGGCGGCGGCCGTGCCGGCCACCACCGTCTACCCGGGCGACAAGTCCTGCTCGGCGGGCGACCAGTGGTGCGCCGACTCGATCGCCCACTCCGGGCTCGGCGGCATCACCCACCCGGTGATCGCCTGGCAGAACCGCCCCACCTACCAGCAGGTCGTCTCGTTCCCGGCCCGCCGGGGCGACGACGTCACCAACCTGGCCCAGGGCCGCCCGGCCACCGCGTCGAGCACCCAGTTCCTGACCAGCCACACGCCGGACAAGGCGGTCGACGGCAGCCTGAGCAGCCGCTGGGCCAGCAGCTACAACGACAACCAGTGGCTCCGGGTCGACCTCGGGGCGGCCCGCACCGTCAGCCGGGCGGTGCTGCGCTGGGAGTCGGCGTACGGCACGTCGTACCGGATCGAGGTCTCCGGCGACGGCAGCTCCTGGACGCCGGTGTTTGCCACCACCACCGGCAACGGCGGCGTCGACAACGCCACCTTCGCCCCGATCACCGCCCGCTACGTGCGGATGTACGGGGTCAAGCGGGCCACCTCGTACGGGTTCTCGCTGCACGAGTTCGAGGTCTACGGCCGGTGACGCCGACGGCCGGCCGGCGGGAGCCCCCCGCCGGCCGGCCGAGTGCCAGCAGCAGGCCGGCGGCGGCGAGGGCGGCTCCGGCGGCGGCGGTGTACGCGGGGAGTTGGGTGGGGATGCCCAGGTGGACGGTGATGCCGAGGATGCGGGACAGGCCCCAGGGCAGCAGCGCGAGCTGGTCGTTCCACACCGTCAGCGCGCGTTCCAGGCCCACCACCGCGACCAGGGCGGACAACACCCCGAGGGGCACGCCCGCGGCGGTGAGGGTCAGCCCGACGGCGCTTCGGCGGCGCAGGCCGTACCGGTCCCGCAGGACCACGGCGGCGGCCACGAACAGCCAGCAGAACGCCGCGAACGCGACGGTGACGTACGCCGCGCGCAGACCCGGCGCGGTCCAGAAGGCGAACCAGTACCCGCCCGGTCCGCGCCCGGCGAGCGCGGCCAGCAGCAGCACGCTGCGCAGCAGCGCGACGCCGCCGATCACGGCCCACAGGTGGAACGGGTCCCGCCGGCCGACGACGAGGCGTACGACGAGGGCGAACAGCGCCCACCCACCGAGCGTGACCAGCAGGTGCGCCGGCGCGGCGAACCAGGTCAGCACGAGCCGGCTCGCCACCAGCACCACGGCCGGGATCAGCCACACCAACACCCGGTCCGCCCGCGCCCCGGGCGTCGGCAGCGCGGCGACCCGCCACGGCCGGAGGGCGCCGAACAGCAACCCGCGCGCGGCGGCCGCGCCGAAGCCGCGCCCGCGCAGGCCGAGCAGCAGCACGAGCAGGATCGATCCGAGCAACGCCCGGGCCGCCCAGGCCATCGCCGGGTCCCGGTCGGCGCGCTGCGCCCCGAGGTCGGCGGCGGTGAAGTTGTACGCGGGCAGGTCCAGGTCGGCGCCGTAGCGCTGCCGGTGCGCGTCGCGTGCGTCGTGGTACGCCGCTGCGGCCAGCCGCCAGTCGTGGCGGGCGGCGGGAGAGCCGGTGTCCAGCCACTGCGCGTGCCGCAGCACCATGGCCCGGTACGCGCCCAGCGTCTCGAACAGGTCGACCTGGTAGTCGAGCGTCGTGGTGAAGCGCCCACGCAGTTCGGCGTCGCGCCAGGTCGCCGGGTCGGTCGCGGCGACCAGGTCGCGCATGCGCCGGGCCAGCGCGACGGCCTGCGTGCCCTCCTCGATCGCCTCGTCGACGCGGCCGCCGGTCACCGCGTAGATGCTGTTGAGCGCGGCGGAGTCGCCGGTCGGGATGTCCCACTCGAAGATCCACATCATGGGTGGCGGTTCCAGCCCGAGCGCCCGCACCGACCGGTCGGCGTACGGGCCGATGTAGAGGCCCTTGGTGACCGCCTGCCGGGACAGCGCCATGGCCTGCCCGATCGCGGCGACGGTGGCCGGGTTGCCGGAGAACGTGCGGTACGCCCAGTCCGCCGTGACCTGCGCCGGGTCGGCGTGCGGGTCCCAGGCCAGGCGGCCGACGGCGTACGTGTTGAGGTCGTAGAGCTGCCAGAAGCCGGCGCGCAGATGCAGCGACATGGGTCCGGCGCGCAGCGGCCCGCCGTCCTGGGTCCAGTTCCAGACGCCCTCGACGTGCGGGTTGGCGGCGAGGAACGCGCGCAGCGCCTGACGGTGCAGCGGGCCGAGGTCGTTGGGCAGCGAGCCGAACGCCTCGAACTCGCGCCGGGCCTGGAACTCCACGATGCGGCGGTGCTTGCCGCCCAGCAGGGTGGTGTTCAGCGGCAGGTGGCTGTAGAAGTCGCCCAGCGTGTACTTGGTGGACACGATCAGGTGCGGGTCGTCGAGTTCGCCGAGCACCCGCGCGTACGACTCCGGGTTGGTGTGCAGGTCGCCGACGGCGCCGACGCCCACCGTCCAGGTACGGAAGATGATCTCCTTGCCGGCCGCGCCCGCGGTGCCCAGCAGCGCCCGCAGCATCGCGCGCACGGACGTTTCCGTGGTGACCGCGAGCCTCGACGAATAGTCCCAGCCGGTCCCGGCGTACACCTCGCCGCCCTCGCCGACGCGGACCATCAGGCCGTCGACGAACGGCAGGCTCTCGAACAGTTCGGCCAGACCGGCCTGGTAGACCGCCCACAGCCGAGGGTCGGTCACGTCGAGGCCGCCGACGGTCCGCGTCAGGTACGCCTCCAGCGGGGGCGACACCGCGAGCATGTCGGTCAGCAGGAAGACCCGTACGCCCATCTCCTCGGCGTACCGGAAGACAGGGCCGAACGCCGCGACCATCGCCCGCGCGCGGTCGACGTGCGGGTCGCCGGGCGGATAGACCGCGCGCCCGTCGCCGACCTTCGCGAACGTGACGTACTCCAGGAAGCCGGGCACGACGATCCCGTTGAATCCCTGCGCCACCGAGTGGTCGACGAACTGCCGGAACTGCGCGTCGATGCGGGCCACCGCGCCGGCGTCCACCCACGGCGCGCCAGGCAGCACCGCCGATGCGACCACGTCGGTGTTCAGGCCGTAGTCGTCGCCGGCGGCGAAGGCGGCCGGGGCGGGCTCGCGCCCCACCGAGCCCGCGTCGGTCAGCCGCAGGCCGAGCCGGGGGGCGACCACCCGACCCGCGTCCGCTGCGGGGAGCGCCTCGGCACCGGAGCGGATCCGGTCGGCCAGCCGGTACATCCCGGCTGCCACGCCCGCGACGTCGCCGCCGTGGACGGCCAGCTCGGCGCCGTGCACGTCGAGCCGGTACGACTCGGGCGCCCCGCCTCGGGTGGCCAGCACGCCCGCCCGCAGCGTGGTCACCGCCGACAGGTCCGGGGCCGCGATGTGCGCCGCTCCGGCGCCCGGCGCGGCCGTCGCGGCCCCGGCCGGGCGCGGCGCGGCCGGAGCGAGCACCGGCCGGGGCAGGCCGCGGGAGACGACCGCGTCGGCCACGGCGGCCGCGGCCTTCCTGACGCGCGGCTCGTCGGGCACGACGAGGGACGCCAACGGCGGGACCGGTGCGGGCGTCCGCGCCGGGGCGGCGACGGCGTCCTCGCGCGGCACGGCAGCGGGGGAGTGGCTCAGCCCCAGCGTGTCGCCGACCCCCCACGCCGTGGCCGCGCCGAGCGCCAACAGGACCGCCGCGGCGACGAGCAGCGGGTACGGCCTGCGGGCCCGAACAACGTGAGCCATGCTCGGATGGTAGTGGCCCACCGGCCCCGTCCTCGACATACGGAAAGCGTTCCCTCAGTGGCCAGCGATCGCTGCGGCCCGGTGCCGCGCTGACCTCGCGCGGCAGTTCCGTATCGGCAGGCCGTGCGCACAGCAGTGCCTGCCAACGTCACCGTGCACCGTCCGGCGTGGCGTGGCGAGTAGACACACCGGCCGTCCTCGACCGCCAGTGTGTCGACCAACCCTGGTGGGGTTAAAGATTATTGACATCATGTCGAAAGAGCTTTACCTTGGGATTGTCAAGTTTTCTTTACATGGGAGCGAGACATGTCCTCCGAGGAGAAGCGCACCTGGATCTCTGCCGTGGTCGGCGTCGTTGTTCCGGTCGTCTACCTGGCGATCGTCCTGTCCAAGGTGCTGGGTACGGACGTGGCGAGAATCGCCTACGTGGGGCCGATGCTCACCGCGATCGGCGTCGGGATCGGCGCGAGCATCGTCCTGACCATCGTGGCCGCCATCACCTCGCCCAAGGACGCGGGCAGGACCGACGAGCGCGATCGGGAGGTCAACCGGCGGGGTGAGTACGTCGGGTTCCACGTCATGAGCATCGCCGCCCTCGTGCCACTGGCCCTGGCGATGGCGAAGGTCGAGCATTTCTGGATCGCACATGCGCTCTACCTGGCGTTCATCCTGGCTGCGCTGGCGTCGGCGGCCGCGAAGATCGTCGCGTACCGGCGGGGCTGGTAGCCATGGGCAAGCCGACCAGGGTCACCAACTCGATCCGGGCGTTGCGCTTCGCCCACGGCGAAATGACCCAGGCGGAGTTGGCCGACCACATCGGGGTGACCCGCCAGACCATCATCGCCATCGAACAGGGCCGCTACTCACCGTCACTGGAAGTGGCCTTCCAGATCGCGCGGGTATTCCGGGTGCCACTCGACGACGTCTTCGGATACCCCGACACCGACCAGTAGCCCCCACGACCCGACCCGGCGCGCGACGCAACCGCCTCGCGGCCCGGTTCCACGCACCCGAAATCAAGGAGAGACCGCGCAGACCCCTGAGGCGTAGTCCGGATCGAGAAGGAGCGACGATGCACGCGCTAACACGTACCGCCCGGATGACCGGGCTGTTCTACCTCGGCATGGCCATCACCGCCGCACTCGGCTTCCTCATCCTCCGCCCGTGGCTCTACGCGGCTGACGACCCTGATGCGACGCTGGCCAACCTGGTCACGCACGACTCGCTCGCCCGCGCGAGCGTTGCCCTGGAGTTGGCCATGGTCGTTACCCAGGCCCTCACCGCCGTCTGGTTCTATCGCCTGTTCCGCACCGTGAACAGCTTTGCCGCGAGCGGGATCGCCGCCTTCGGCCTGATCAACGCGGTCGTGGGCCTCGTGAGTGCGGCAATGTTGGGCACGGCGATCCAGGTCTCAGTCGACCCGGTCGGCGACGCGGCGGCCACCGTCCAGGTCCTGTACCTGATCAGCCTCAACCTGTGGGGCGTGGGAGCACTGTTCTTCGGCCTGTGGCTCATCCCCATGGGCTGGTGCGTGCTGCGCTCGGGCTGGATGCCCCGCGTCCTGGGATGGATCCTCGTCGTCGGCGGCGTCGGGTACGTGCTCAGCCCGTTCGTCCTGTACCTCGCCCGCGACGCACAGGTCATCTTTGACGCGATGGCGTATCCCGCGTCTGTAGGCGAGTTCTGGATGGTTGGCTACCTGCTCATCCGCGGCGTGCGCCGGAAGGCACTGGACGAAGCGCCGCCAACCGTTCACACGCCGACGCCGGTGGCGAGCTGAAGCGGTGCTTTGATCCACGCATCAGTAGCCGGACCGTCCCACTTCACCAGGCGAAGTACGTCAGGCAGGTGACGTCCTTCGCCTGGTGCCGTCAGCCGATCGCCCGGCTGTTCGGACCGGGTCTGGCCGTGATGGTCGTCCTGCTTCGCGCACGTCGCAGCGCCCACAACACCGTCACCGGGTAGGGGTACACCCAGCGGGCTTCACCGCTCAGGCACCGTACCCCCCCGCTCCGCCGAGAAGATCGCACTGCCGCGACAGCATCCGCTCCTGCCGCGAGGCGCGTGGTGCAGGGCGCCGTGGCCGCCCAGGATGTGCTTACCTTCTGACCTGCCGCATCCCATCATGTCCGATGAGGCAGATCCAGGATCGCGCTGCTCGACTCCCGACGGCCCTGAGCGCCCCGCAGCTGCTCACTTGCCCTCTGTGGTGGTTTCGACACGGGCGATCAGCACCTTCAGGCGGCCGATCTCCTCGGCGAGGGCGGTCTTGCCTTCGGGGGTGAGGGTGATCCAGGTGCGGCCACGCTTGCCCTCGTAGCCCTTCTCGATGTCGATCAGACCGGCCGTCTCCAACACGGTCAGGTGCTTGGAAAGGTTGCCGGCGGTCAGGTCGAGCTGGGTGCGCAGGTAGCCGAATTCGACGCGCCGTGCCTCGTGCGCGATGGCGAGGATGCCCAGCCGCACCCGCTGGTGCACGACCTCGTTGAGGCCGGTGACCGGGTGGTCGGACGGGTCCGGGGTGTCGGCCTCGGCAGTCACCGCTGCCTCCGGCGGGCCTGTGAAAAGCCGATCCCGCCCGCCAGGAGCACGGTGCCGGTGACGAGCTGGGGTGACGTCATCGACAGCCGGAGCTGGGTGTCCGCCCCCGACATGAACGACGGGATCACCCACTCGGGCAGTCCCATGCCGTCGGTGGTTGGCAACACCAGCAGCACCAGCGCCAGGTAGCCCAGGGTGAACAGCAGCAGCGCGACGTTGCGTTCCAGGCGGGCCAGCACCAGCAGCGCAAGCCCGATCAGACCCCACGGTGCGATCAGCCGGTCCAGCACGATCCACCAGAACGGCATCGGGCCGCCCCCGAAAGGCGGGTGGCTCGGGAAATAGGCGGCCGCCGCCGTGTACGCGGCCGTGAGCACGACGGCTGTCGCGGCACCGGTGATCGCGTACGGCAGCACGCGGGCACCCAGCCCTCGCGCCCGGGCGGCCCGCACGTAGCTGACGGCGATAGCCGTGTAGGCGAGCAGCAGCGCCGGCGGCCAGTAGTAGAGCATGCCCCGGCGCGCGAACGAGCAGCCGTCGCCGTCGCACTGCACCTTCATGAAGAGCCAGTCGAACGGGACGGCCACGAAGGTCGCCGCGGCCAGCACCAGCAGTGCCACCCAGGTCAGGCGCTGGTCGCGGCGCACGCGGCCGGCCAGGGCGCGCACGTCGGAGAGAAGGCGGTGAGGGTCATCGCCGGCGGACACCGAGTCAGTGGTCATAGCAATATGTTTCCACGGCAAACCTGTTTGCGCTAGCCCCTTATTGGCGGTGCACAGGGCTTGGCGCGATCGGCCACCACGATCGGTCACCGTCGCAGAGCCGTGTCTCTGCATGCGGGCGTACGGGGCATCGCGGTGGACGTGGCGGTGAGAGCCTGCGAATCCCATCGGTACCCGCGGGAGGCGCTGCTCGGGCTGGTCGAGCACGTGGCTCTGGTGACCGCCGGATCGGCCTGTGGCATCGGGCCTGGGCACACGCGGACGCGACGACCGAGGCGCTCCCGGTCGACGCGCCCGGCTCGGCGGTGGTGGCGTCACACACGGGTGACGCTGCACCACATCCTCATGCACGCGCTCGCCGAGCTGAACCGGCACGCCGGAACACTGCGCCCACGCGGGATACCGCAGACCGGTCGTCCGCTGGTCCGACCGTCGCAACCAGGCGCTACTGGAAGGTGTCGGGGGTGCGGATACGGTCGCGGATCCAGGCACCGGCCGGCTTGAGGCGGCTGGTGCCGCCGAACTGGCCGCTGCCGCAGGTGCCGGTGGTGAAGACCGCGCCGGAACGGAAGTCGTCGGAGAAGTTCCAGTTGGTCCAGCTGATCTTCTTGCTGGCCATCAGGTCGAGGTAGCGCTGGGCCATGGCGAAGTCGTTCGGGCCGTCACCGGAGTAGTCCTGGGTGCCGAACTCGGTGACGAACAGCGGCAGCCGGTCGGCGGCCCGGGCGAAGGTGTCGTAGTACGCGTCGCCGTGCGAGGCGGCGTAGAAGTGGAAGACGTACATCAGGTTGCCGCCGGCGACCGGGTTCGCCGCGATCGTGTCCACCCCGCCGCCGCTGCCGGAGACGCCGAGAGAGGCCCAGTCGGGGGTGCCGACCAGCACCACGGCCTCCGGGTCTCGGCTGCGGATGACCGGAATGACCTGGTCGGCGTAGCTCTTGATGGCGCTCCACGCCACGCCGTTGGGCTCGTTGGCGATCTCGTAGAGCACGTTGACCTTGTCCTTGTGCCGGTCGGCGATCTCGGCGAAGAAGGTGCGCGCCCGGGTCAGGTTGTGGTTCGGGTCGCCGGGGCTGAGCATGTGCCAGTCGACGATGGCGTACATGCCCCGGGCGGTGGCCAGCTCGATGTACTGGTGCACCAGGTCGGTGAAGCGGCGCGGGTCGGTCTCGTACCCGCCCTCCTGGATGTACATCGAGATGCGCAGCACGTCGGCGTTCCACTCCCTGGCGAGCACGTCCAGAGAGGCCGGGGTGGCGCAGTTCGCGTACCACTGGAGGCCGTGCGTGCTCATGCCGCGCAACTGGATCGCCCGGCCGTCGCGGTTGCAGAGCTGGCGACCACAGACCCGGAGCTGGCCGTTGGCCGCGACCGGCGAGACGCCGGTAGGCGGCGGGGTCGTGGGCGGCGCGGTCGTCGGCGGGGGAGTGGTCGGCGGCGCGCTGGTCGGTGGCGGGGTGGTGGGCGGCGTCGTGCCGCCGGCGCAGGGCTGGCCGTTGAGCGTGCAGCCGGTCGGGGTGCCGGTGCCGGTGGCGACGAAGCCGAAGGTCACGGAGGCGCCCGGGGCGACCGTGCCGTTCCAGGACCGGTTGGTGAAGGTGTGGCGCTGCCCGCTGCTGGTCAGCAGCGCGTCCCAGTGCGTTCCGACGGTGGTGCCGGCGGGCAGGTCGAACTCCAGCCGCCACGAGGTGATCGTGCTGCTTCCGGAGTTCGTGATCCGGTAGCTGCCATCCCAGCCGGAGCCCCAGTCGTTCACCTTGGTGAAGCTCGCGGTCGGTGCCGCTGCCGCGCCGGCGATGCCGGTCAGGGTCAGTGGTGCCAGCGCCACCGCCGCCAGCAGGCCGGCGGCCAGGATCGTTCTGCCGCGAAGTCGCACGGGGCACCTCCGGTGGTCGGGGAGGGATCTAGTGCCATCGAACTATAAAGATACTTAAGTATTAGTGCAATGAGATCCAACCCCGGTGGGGTCGGCGGTCCCGGTCACGGGGCTCGGTAGCAAGCCGATCGAGGGTCTGAAGCACGGTGACGCTCCCCGATCTCACTGCGCGACATCGGCCGATGGTGCGGTGGCCGGGGGCGGCGGCGGCGCCCGGGCGGCGCGGCGCGGGGGCACCAACACATCGCCGAGCCCCCGAGACGACG
>NZ_JBNCOB010000023.1:51084-106544 GCF_049847285.1 Micromonospora sp. DT62 | reverse complement strand
TTAGCCCCCCCCCCCCCCCCCGCCCCCCCCCCCCGGGGGGGGGGGGGGGGGGGGGGGGGGGGGGGGGGGCGCCCCCCCCCCCCACCGCTCGTCCACGAGTGGCGGTCAGCCCGGCAGGGCCACCTGTGCCGGGGTCGACCGGTGGGTGGTGGTGCCGTCGCCGAGCTGCCCGAACGAGTTGTCGCCCCAGCACCACAGGCTGCCGTCGGCGCGCATCGTGCAGGCGTGGTAGGACGCGGCGAGGCTGTCCGTCCAGGTGGTGGCGCTACCGACCCGGGTCGGGGTCGACCGGTGGGTGGTGGTGCCGTCGCCGAGCTGCCCGGACACGTTGTTGCCCCAGCACCACAGGCTGCCGTCGGTGCGCGTCGCGCATGACGAGTCGATGCTCGTCTCGACCCTCGCCCAGGTGGTGCCGGTGCCGACCTGAAGTGGGGTGGTCTGGAAGCCGAGGCCCCCGCCCACCTGGCCGTACCCGTTCTCGCCCCAGCACCACAGCGTCCCGTCGGCGCGGACCGCGCAGGTGTGCACGTACCCGGCCGTCACGCCGGTCCACGTGGTCGCGGTGCCCACCTGCGTCGGCGTCGCCCGGTAGTCCCGGATGCCGAGACCGAGCTGCCCGTCCGAACTGCTGCCCCAGCACCACAGGGTCCCGTCGGTGCGGGTGGCGCAGGTGTGCGCGTACCCGGTCGTGACGCTCGCCCAGGTGGTCGCCGTGCCGACCTGTACGGGGACGGTCGCCTGATAGGGGGTCGTGCCGGTGCCGAGCTGCCCGTGGCGGTTCTGGCCCCAGCACCACAGGGTGCCGGTGGTCTGGACGGCGCAGGTGTGATTGGTGGCGGTGCTGACGCTGGCCCAGGTGGTGCCGTCGCCGATCCGTACGGGGCTGCTCCGTTTCGTGGTCGTCCCGTCGCCGAGCTGCCCGTTGTTGTTGCTGCCCCAGCACCACAGCGTTCCCTCCGTGCGTACCGCACAGGTGGTGCTGATGCTGGCGTCGATACGCGCCCAGGTGGTGGCGTCGCCGATCCGGACCGGAGCGGTCCGGTCCGTGGAGGTCCCGTCGCCGAGCTGGCCGTAGAAGTTGTTGCCCCAGCACCAGAGTGCGCCATCGGTGCGGATCACGCAGGTGTGCAGATTGCCCGCGGCGACCCGGGACACCGGCCCGGCGGCGACCGAGGTGTTCGGCGTGCCCCGGTCAACAGAACTGACGCCCGCCGTGGCCGCCCCCGCCGTGACTCCGATGGCCAGCACTGTGATCCCGACAGAGGCCGCTGCCGCGACGGCGGCTCGGGCTGCCCGCCGCCATCGCGTCCGTAGCCGCCCCACCCGATTCTCGTTCATGATCTGCTCTCCCTGGACATCGTCGGTTCCGTACGGTGGAGGCGGCGTTGCCCCGACAGGTCGCCAGCGACCCATCACTGCACATCGATGAAACCATACATTGATACACGTCAGTTCTACGTGCTCGGACCTCTGCCGACCGGCCGCTTCCTGGAGGCCCGGCGCCCTGGTGGGGCGGCGGCCGAGGGCGTCGCGTGGGTGCCGGAGTCGGGCGAGCGGATCATCGGTCCCCCTGGCTGTCTGACGTCGGGTCGGCAAACCGCGAGCCGGCCAGGCTGGCGGGAACAGGTCGTCCCACCATCTGCTCGGTGTTCAAGACCCCGGTGCGGGCGAGTGCCGCAGGACCGAGCACGCCGAACCGGGCGGTCAGGTCGTCGGCGTCCGCGTCGGTGATCGTGACGCGAAGACCGTCAAGATCAATGGCCTTCTGGTGCCGAAGGCATCGGAGCGTGACATTGGTGGTCACCGGCGCTGTCCGGGCCGAGGAGGTCCTCATACACCCCGACCTTGAACCTGATCAGGTCCAGGCACTCGGCGAGTCTGCCGATCTGGGCGGTGACGTGGGCTTGGTGCTCGCGCATGAGCGTGAGTCGTTCTTCCTCATTGCCGACTCCCTGCCTGACGAGGTCGGCGTATCGGCGTAGCGCGGGCAGGGGCATGCCGGAGGCGCGCAAGATGATGCAGACGGTGAGCCAGTCCACATCATCCTGACTGTAGACACGGCGCCCGCCAGGTCCGCGTCGCACCGGGTTGACGAAGAGGCCCTCGTGCTCGTAGAAGCGCAGCGCGTGCACGCTCAAGCCGGTGCGTTCCGCGACCTGCCCGATGCTCAGACGCGTGATGACCTCAGCCATGCCGTTCAGGGTAGTGGCTTGACCTAGAGCCGGCTCTAGCTCCTAGGGTTCCCCGTGCGATCGACGCATCTGTCGCTCTGCAATCACGGCTCAATCAGTAGGGAAGTATCACCATGCGCTATCGCACCCTCGGTGGAACCGGTATCGAAGTCAGCGCTTACTGCCTCGGAACCATGATGTTCCAGGACGGCTGCAACTCCGACCACGACGATTGCGTCCGCATCATCCACGCCGCCCTCGGCCAGGGGATCAACTTCGTCGACACCGCCGACATGTACGGACAGGGAGAGTCCGAGGAGATTGTGGGTAAGGCACTACAGGGGCGCCGGGATGACGTCGTACTGGCCACCAAGGTGCACTTTCAGATGGGCGAGGGCCGCAATCGCAGCGGCAACTCGCGGCGTTGGATCCTCAGGGCGGTCGAGGACAGCCTCAGGCGCCTGGACACCGACTGGATCGACCTGTACCAGATCCACCGCCCCGACGACTCGACCGACATCGAGGAGACGCTCTCGGTGCTCAGCGACCTCGTGCAGCAGGGAAAGATCCGCGCTTTCGGCTGCTCGACGTTCCCGGCTGAGGAGATCGTCGAGGCGCATCACGCCTCCGAGCGTCGTGGCCTCGGACGCTTCCACACCGAGCAGCCGCCGTATTCGATCCTGGCCCGCGGGATCGAGGCCTCGGTCCTGCCCGTCTGCCGGCGCTACGGGATGGGTGTGCTGGTCTGGAGCCCACTGGCTTTCGGGTTCCTCACCGGCAAGTATCGCAAGGACCAGCCCATCGACCTGTCGACCGGCCGTCCCACGATCCGGCCGGAACGATTCGATCCCACGATCGCGGAGAACGCCGCCAAGCTCGACGTCGTCGAGCAGCTCGTCGAACTCGCGGAAGACATCGGCTGCACCCTTCCGCAGCTCGCCATTGCGTTCACCGTGGCCCACCCTGCCGTCACCTCGGCGATCATCGGACCGCGGACCATGCCGCAGCTGGAGGATCTCCTCAAGGGCGCCGCGCTCACCCTGGACGATGCGACCCTCGACCGAATCGACGAAATCGTGCCGCCCGGAACCAACCTGTACAACCCCAATGCTCCCCTGCCCCCGCGTTCACTGACCGACAACGCACTGCGTCGCCGCCCACTCACCGACCGCGCCGCGGCCTGAGCGAACTGCTTGTGGTCGGCCAGATCTGAATCGAGGGAGACGGGGGTCTCCTCGTCTCCCTCGCGCCTTGCGGGTCTTCTGGTTCGGTGAAGCCGTCAGCTATTCCGGAACTGCACGGCAATGTCCAGGAAACCTGCGCCAGGCGAGTGTGAATGGAAGGGAACGGCGGAAATTCCTCGGGGAACTGTGTTCAGATGGGCAGAATCCGAAACTGCTGACGTCAACCAGTCGCCGCACTCGTCGACGAGGAGGCGGTCGAGATACTTCCCGTCTGCTGGCCGGGGGCGGGGAGTGTCCGTCGGGCGGCTCCGGGTGGAGAGCCCACCACACGCTTGAACGCTCGGGCGAACGCGGCTTCGGAGCGGTAGCCGAAGCGGCTGGCGAGTTCGGCCACGGTGGCGCCCTCGTCGCGTAGCGCCGTTGCGGCCAGGTGCATCCGCCAGCGGGTCACGTAGCTCATCGCGGGTTCGCCGACCAGTTCGGTGAAGCGTGCGGCGAAGGCTGAGCGCGACATCGGGATCTGGTCGGCGAGCGAGGCCACGGTCCAGTTCCGGCCGGGTTCGCGGTGGATGAGGGAGATCGCGCGGCCGATCAGTGGGTCTCGCAGGGCCCCGAGCCAGCCGGACCGGGCGGCCGGGTCGTTCTCCAGCCACGCGCGTAGCGCCTGCACGACGAGCACGTCGGAGAGGCGGGTGATCACCGTCTCGCCGCCGGGGTGCAGGCCGTCGGCCTCGACCGCCATCAGTCGCAGGGTGGACTGGAGCCAGTCGAGTCGGGCAGGGTCCGTCGCCGGGTCGAGGACGAGGATCTGTGGCAGCAGGGCCAGCAGTCTTCCTGCCGCCGGGTGGTCGGAGCGTACGGCTCCGCAGACCATGTCGATGCGCTCGCCGCCGCCGCCGTGGCGGAGGATCTCGTAGCGCTCGCCGAGCTGTTCGCGTTCCAGCTCGAAGATGCTCGGTGTCGGCGCGTCGGGTTCGCTGCGCAGCCGGTGGCCCTGGCCGTGCGGGACGAGGGCCAGTTCGCTCCCGGTGAGGCGTCGCGGCTGCGCCCCTGGCGCGTCGAGCCAGCAGCTCCCACGCGTGATGACGTGGAACCAGAGGTGGTCCCCAAGCGGCGGAAGCTCGAGCCCGAACGGGGCGGTGAACTCCGAACGGCAGTAGAACGCACCCCGCAGCTCGAGGAAGTGCAGCGCCTCGCCGAGCGGGTCGGCGGCCGAGGGCCAGGGGGCACGTTCGTCAGGCATGCGGCAAGTGTGCCAGGAGCAACGCACTGACGATCCAGGCCGGCTGGACGAAAGAGCATGTAATGCGGACAGAGAGTCATAGCCAGTCCCTGAAGACCGGCGGATGCTGGACGCGTGGCAAGACATGCCGACTGAGGGGGACTGACATGATCGCCGTGATGGGGGCGACCGGGAACACCGGTCGTAAGGTCACCGAACTGCTGCTCGAAGCCGGTGAGGAGGTTCGTGCGCTCGGCCGCTCGCCGGAGCGGCTCGCCGAGCTGGCCGCGCTGGGGGCCGCGACGGCCGTCGGTGACGCCCGCGACGCCGACCACCTGGCGAGCGCCTTCGCCGGTGCCGACGCGGTCTACACGCTCACCGCGTTCGACCCGACCCTGCCCGATTACCACGCCGACCAGGACCGACGCGGGGAGGCCATCGTCTCGGCGATCCGGAAGAGCGGGGTACGCCACGTGGTCGCGCTCAGCTCGATCGGCGCGGAGCTGGCGGGCGGTAACGGATTCATCGCCAGTCTGCACCGGCAGGAGCAGCGACTGCGGACGCTCCACGGTGTCGATGTCCTGCTCCTGCGTCCCGGTGCCTTCTTCGAGGGCTTCCACTCGGCGCTGGAGACGATCCGCCACGAGGGAGTCGTCGCCGACTCCGTCGCGCCCGACGCGAAGGTGCCGATGATCGCCACGGCCGACGTCGCGGTGGCCGCCGCCGGGGCGCTGCGCGAGCGGAACTGGAGCGGCGTGGTGGTCCGCGAGCTGATCGGTCCCCGCGACCTCACGTACACAGAGGTGGCGACCGCGATCGGTACGGCGATCGGCCGCCCGGACCTCCGCTACGTCCAGCTGCCCGACGAGGAGATGGCGGCGATCCTCACCGGGACCGCCGGGTTCTCGCCCGACTTCGCCGCCCTGCTCGTCGAGTTCAACCAGGCGCTCAGCGCCGGTCGACTGCACCCGATCGAAGGCCGCAACGAGGGCAACACGACTCCGACCCGATTCGAGGAGTTCGCCGCCACGCTGCGGTAGCGGTGGCATCTGAACGGCGTGCCGGTGCCTCGGCCGCCCTGCTGACGCGCCGGCGGGGGGCGGGGCACCGTCGCGGCGGTCACGCCACGCGACGCCCGGTGGTGCGAGTCTGGAGGTGGTCGCCGTCGCCGAAGGTGGCGCCGCAGCGGAGGGTGCGATGGCCGAGCCACCGACCGGGGCCCCGTCGGGCAGCGCGCAGGCGCACGGGCGGCGCGCCAACCGGCGAAGCTACCACGACGGTGCGCAGGTCAACGGGTACGTCGACGACCCGTACCACCGGGTCCGCCGGGCGGTCGCGGCCCGGTTGATGGTCGACCACATCCGTGGGGGAGAGCCGGTACTCGAGTTGGGCTGTGGTCCGTGCAGCACGGTCGACCCGGCGGAACTGCCCGTGCCGCTCGTGGTGGCGGACATGGCCGAGGCCGCGCTGGGCGCGGCCCGCCGGGCCGCCGCCGGCCGGGCGCTGCCGGTCTGCCTGGACGCCACCTGCGCTCTGCCGTTCCGCACCGGCAGCTTCTCCGGGCTGCTGACCGGTGAGTTGATCGAGCACGTCTACGACCCGGTGGCGTTGCTGCGGGAGTGTCACCGGGTCCTCGCCCCGGGTGGGCTGCTGGTACTCACCACGCCGAACCTGGCGACCGTCCAGGACCGGCTGGCGTTCCTCGCCGGCCGCGCACCCCGCCAGGTGGATCCGCTGCACCCCTACCTCTGGTTGCACATTCGTCCGTTCACGGCGTCGCTGCTGCGGCGGGTGCTGCGGCGGGCCGGGTTCGCGCCGCTGGCGCTGCGGTCCAACCACGTCGGGTGGCGGCTGCCCGGCGGACGCTGGGTCACCTCCCGGCTGCTCGCCCGGCTCGCGCCGGGGCTCGGCGGCTCGCTGATCTGCGCCGCCCGGCGGCTGGACGGACCACCTTCGCCGCAGGACGCGGGACTCGGAAGCAGTGCGTGATCGGCCATTGACATAGGGCTATCATGAGGGCTCCGTCGTCGACCGGGAGATGTCATGGCCGGCCTCCTCACCTGGGTCGTCAGGAATCTCGACGCGTTCATCGGGCTGCTCCTGGCACTGACCGTCGCGACCCTCGGGCTCAACAACGGCGTCAGCCAGGACGTGGTGAACAGCGCCATCCTGCTCGTGCTCGGCCTGCTCGCCCAGGCGCTGCTGCGCGACCGGCTGCGCCGGGAGACCGCCGAGCGCGAGGTGCGGCAGGTCATCCGGGACACCCGGGACCGGCTCGCCGAGCTGGTGCCGCAGATGGGCGAGATCACCGGTCCGGAGGGGGCGCTGATCCGGGCCCGGGAGGCGATCGACAGCATCTCCATGGTCCGCGTCCTGCACGGCAGCGAGGTCGGGCAGGCCCTGGCCGAGGCCCGTCGGCACACCGACCGGTGGAACTTCAAGGGCGGTACCGGCACCTACACCCGGGCGGTCACCCTGCCGGACTGCCTGGAGCACGCTCGTCGGCGTAACGCCACCCTGCACTTCGCCGTCGAGATCATCGACCCGACTGACGAGGAGGTCTGCGAGCGGTACGCGCGGTTCCGGCGCAGCCTCGCCCCCGACGAGCCAGGCGAGCGGTGGACCGTCGACCGCACCCGCAAGGAGTCCTACGCGACCGTGCTGGCCGCCTGTTGGCACCGGCAGCGCTCCGGGCTGCTCACCATCGACGTCCGGGTCTCCGCGCAGATGACCACCTTCCGCTACGACCTCTCCTCGAGCTGCGTCATCGTGACCCAGGAGAATCCGCAGACCCCGGCACTGCGGATCGACCGTGGGGAGCTGTACTACAACCGCTACAACATCGAGTTGCAGTACAGCCGTGAACAGAGCCGGCGGGTGCCGATCGAGGCTGCCGGGCAGGTCAGGCTCGACGACGAGCCCTCCGTGGAGCAGGTTCGCCGCCTGTACACCGCGCTCGGGCTGCCACTGCCCCGGTCCTTCAGCGACCGCGAGGTCGCCGACATCGTGAGCCGGGCCATCCAGGCGAGGAACCCGTACGCATGATGAGCTACGCCGACCTCGAACGTGAGATCGACCGGGGCACCCGGCCGGAGCTGCTCCGCGACTGGGTGTCGGGCGTCCTCGACGACGTCGCCGAGGGGCAGCGGCCGTTGCTGGCCGTACGGCACCCACTCGGCTTCACCTGCCTGCCGGTGAGCCGTACCGGCGCCGACGGGATCTGCGTGCACGCCTGGCCGGCCGAGCCGCCGACCGTCCGACCGACCACGTCCACCGTGCACTCGCACAGCTGGGACCTGCTCAGCCACGTGCTGCACGGCCGGGTCCGCAACGAGCTCATCGAGGTGACCGAGGCGCCCGCCGACCCCGCCTGGCGGGTGTACGAGGTGCACAGCCGGGGCGACGTCGACGAGATAGCGGCCACCGACCGGCTGGTGACGGCGGCGACCGTGACCGTGGAGACGTACGGCGCAGGCAGCTCGTACGCGCTGCGCGCCGGTGGCTTCCACACCTCGGAGGTGGACCCGGGGCAGTCGGCGGTGACCGTGGTGCTCGGCCGGGCCGCGCCCGGCTTCTGCGACCTGAGCCTCGGCGCCGTGGGCGGACACCGCCACCGGATACGCCGGGACCGCTGCGACGCGGCGGAGACCGCTCGGATGGCGCGGCAGATCGCTCGACTGGTGGCACGGGGCTGAGGGGTGGAGGAACCATGGACGTGCAGCCGGGCAGGCCCGGGCCGGACCTGCGTGAGGCACACCGGTTCGCGGTGGAGGCCGCGCAGGCCGCCGGACGGCTGGTGCGCCGGGGCGCCCGGGGCGAGCTGCACGCTCGGGCCAAGAGCGCGTCCGGTGACCTGGTCACCGACCTGGACCTGGCCGCCGAGCGGCTGATCGTCGGCCGGATCCGGGCCCGCTGGCCGGAGCACGGCGTGATCGCCGAGGAGGGCGGGGAGTACGCCGCCGACGACTCCTGGGCGTGGCTGGTGGACCCGCTCGACGGCACCAACAACGTGGCGATCGGGCTACCCGCGTACGTGGTCGGGATCGCACTCTGCGACCGGGGCTCGCCGGTGCTCGGGGTGGTGCACGACCCGGTCGCCGGCCGCACCTGGTCGGCCGTTCGTGGTCAGGGCGCCTTCGTGCACATCGACGGCCCGGCCGGGCAGCCGCTGCGCACGCGGCACCGGCCAGTGCCGCCGGCGCCGGTGCTGGCCTGGACCCAGGGATACGAGGTACGCCGGGACGACAGCACCGCCCGGGCCCTCAAGGTGGTCCTCGACTCCACCGCGCGGCGGGTGCTGCAACTGTGGGCGCCGCTGCTGTCCTGGGTGATGCTGGCCCGGGGCGACATCGACGGCATCGTCGGCTACCGTCCGGAGGCGGTCGACCTGCCGGCCGGGATGCTGCTGGCAGCGGAAGCCGGCATGGTGGTCCGGGCCCTCGACGGCGGCTGCTTCGACGACCGCTACGGGGGCCCCGCCGAGCGGCGCAGCTTCGTCGCCGGCCCGCCGGAGACGATCGACCGGCTGGTCAAGCTGGTGACCGCGGCACAGTGGATCGAGCCGAAGGTCCGCCATCTCACGCCGATCAGCCTGACCACTGTCGGTTGGTGAGGCCGGTCAGCCCGACGGGGTGACCAGCAGGGCGGCGACGCTGGCGGTGGTGGCCAGTGCGGCGAGGACGGCGCTGGTGGCCACGAACCGCCCCAGCGGGACCGCGACCCCGGCGGCCCGGCAACGCTCATACCAGATCAGCGTGGCCAGCGACGCCCACGGGGTGGCGAGCGGGCCGACGTTGGTGCCCACCAGCAGGGCCAACAGTTGGGTGTGGTGGTCCACGGCGATGACCGCCTCCCCGGCCACGTACGCGGGCAGGTTGTTGACCACGTTGGCGAAGAGGGCGCCGACGGCGCCGGCCCGCAGCGCGCCCTCGGCCCCGGGGTCGTTGCCGATCAACGCACCCATCACGGTGTCCAGTCCGTGCCGACCGATGGTCTGCACCACCAGGAACAGCCCGGTGACGAAGACCAGCAGCCGCCAGGGGACCAGGTGGAGTCTCAGGCTGCCCCGGGCGCGCACCGCGAATCCGGCGACCAGGATCGCGGCGGCGACCCCGGCGGCGATTCCGATCTCGACCTCGGCGAGGACCCCGGCGACGAACAGCAGACAGGCTACGAGCGCGGTGCGGTAGAGCACGGGGTCGGACGGCACGTGCGGCGGCGGTGGCACGAACGGGTCGGCGCCGGCCCGCGCCGGCCGCCAGTACCACCACCAGAGCAGCAGCATGGTGATCGCGATGGCGACCAGTTGTGGCCACCACATCCGGGCCGCCCACGGCAGTGGGGCCAGCCCGATCCGGTCGCTGGCCAGGATGTTGGTCAGGTTGGACACGGGTAGCAGCAGGCTCGCCGTGTTGGCCAGCCAGACCGTGGTCATCGCCAGCGGGACCGGCGGCACACCGAGCTTGCGGGCCAGAGCGATCATCACCGGGGTGAGCAGGACAGCGGTGGTGTCCAGGTTGAGCGCGATCGTGGTCACCGAGGCGAACCCGACGCAGAGCCAGAACAGCGCGCGGAAGTCGCCTCGCGCGGTGATCGCCATCCGGGCGGCGAGCGCGTCGAAGACCCCGGCCACCGCGGTCAGCTCGGCCAGCACCACCACGGCGCCGAGGAAGATCAGGATCGGCAGGATCCGGCGTACGGTGGCCTCGGCGTCCGCGCGGGGGAGGAGGCCGGTCAGGACGCAGAGGACGCCGCCTGCGAACAGGCCGATCGCGATCCAGTCCAGTACGTGCAGCCGACCCCAGGAGGATCGGTCCGGGGCGGCCGACGGCGACTCGCCGGTGGTGTCCACAAGGCACGATCCTCGCACACCGTCGCCCGCCGGGATGCGACCGACTCGACCGCGTATGGTGGCGACGGGTTGACCCTGAGTGGTCATAATGGCGAGGTGGCTGTAGGCGCGCAACCGACCCGGTCCGACCGCCCCATCGACTTCTTCGTCAGCTACTCGCCCGCCGAC
Source organism: Micromonospora sp. DT62 (assembly GCF_049847285.1). Taxonomy (NCBI): domain Bacteria; kingdom Bacillati; phylum Actinomycetota; class Actinomycetes; order Micromonosporales; family Micromonosporaceae; genus Micromonospora; species Micromonospora sp. DT62. The sequence continues at coordinate 95,948 of NZ_JBNCOB010000023.1, read as the reverse complement.
GAGCGCTGGGCGACGTGGTTGGCGTGGGAGTTCGAGGCCGCCGGCTACCGCACGATGCTCCAGGCGTGGGACTTCGTGGCCGGCACCAACTTCATCGACTTCATGGACCGGGGGGTCCGGGAGGCCGCGGTCGTGGTGGCCGTCCTGTCCGAACGCTACCTGCACTCCACGTACGGCAAGCTCGAGTGGCAGGCAGCGCTGCGTGCCGATCCGGACGGCACCGGCAACAAACTGGTCACCGTCCGGGTGGAGGACTGCCCGATCGACGGCCTGCTCGCCACCATCACGTACGTCGACCTGGTGGGGGTCACCGACCCGGTGCAGGCGCGTACCCGGGTGCTGGACCGGATCCGGGAGGCGCTCGACGGCCGCGCGAAACCCGTCCGGCAACCCGCCTTCCCGCACCATCCGGCCGACCCGGCCGGGGTGCTCTCCGCGCCCGTCGCCGGCCCGCCCGCGCCGCGCCGGGCCCGCCGTACGCCGATCAACCCGCCACCGTTCCCCACCGCCCCGGCGACGGTGCCGACCTCGCGGACGGCGCTGACCGTGCTCCAGGTGACCGGACCGCGGTTCGGTCGGGGCATGATCGAGCCGGGCGCCCCGGTCACCCCCGGGGAGCTCCAGGAACACCTGATGGGTGATCTGACCCTGCTGATGAACGACGAGGTCCCCCGACCCGACCTGTTGGTGGTGGCGGGCAACCTGACCGAGTCCGGCAGCCCCCGCGAGTTCTCCGACGCGCTGAGTTTCCTCACCGGGCTGCGGGTGCTGCTCGGGTTGGAGCCGCACCGCCTGGTCGTGGTGCCCGGCCCGCGCGACGTGACCATGGCCGCGAGTCGGGCGTACTTCGCCACCTGCGAGGCGGACGACGTCGACCCGCAGCCGCCGTACTGGCCGAAGTGGCGGCACTACGCGCGGCTCTTCGACGACCTCTACCAGGGTCTCGAGGACCGGCTCTTCGACAGCGAGCAACCGTGGACCCTGTTCCCGGTGCCGGACCTGCGGGTGGTGGTGGCCGGGTTGAACTCCACCGTCGCCGTCACCCACCGCGAGGAGGACCGCTACGGCTTCCTCGGCGAGGCCCAGTCCACCTGGTTCGCCCAGCGGCTGCGTCACTACCAGCAGTCCGGCTGGCTGCGGCTGGGCGCGATGGCGCACGCCCCCGGCCCGCGCACCCCGTACGCCGACGAGGTCGCGGTCCCGGACGGGGTGACGCTGCGCGACCGGGGCTCGTTCAACCGCCTGCTCGGGCCGATGCTCAACCTCCTGCTCTCCGACGCCGTGCCGACCGGTGCCCAGGTCGACCCGGTGGTGCCGCTGGCCACCGCGTCACGCGACGGCCGGGCGCAGGTGCTCCGGCTCGCCGCCGACGGGATGACCCGCTGGGTGCTCGGCCGCGACGACCGGCGCGAGGTGGGCGAGTCGACGGCCGTGCGCTGGCCGCGGGCGGAGGCGACGTTCGGTGCTGTCGGGCCGGCCCAGATTCCCGACCCGCGGCAGCCCACCTCCGCCGAGAGAGCCGTCGGGGACGCGCCGGCCAGCACGCCGGCCGTGCTTCCGGTGGCGCCGCTGGACCGGCTGCTCGACCGGCTGGCCGAGGTCTGCGAGGCGCGCCACGACCGGGTGCTGGTGCGCCGGGTCACGGTCGAGCCGCCGCACCTGTTCGTCACCTACCGCGCCGACGGGGTGGTCCGGCAGCAGCGCGTCGGTGCGTACGTCGGCACCCCGACCGCCACGGACCTCGACCACTTCGCCCGGCGGGTGCACGCCACCGACCCGGACATCGCGTCCGAGCTGGTCTACGACGGCGACCGGGTCCCGCGCGGACTGGCCGAGGAGGCCCAGCGGCGCGGCGTGCGGGTGCTGCACCTGACCGAGTTCCAGGGGCTGCTCGATCTGCGTGAGTACGTCGCCGCGCAGACCGCCCGGTTGCAGGCCGACCGGCTCTACCCGCCCGGCCAGTACGTGCCGCAGCGCTATCGCCACCTGGTCGGCGCCGACCAGCAGGTCCGCGAGGACGTGGTGGACCAGCTGCTCGAGTTCGCCGCCGCGCCGGACGGCCGGTTCGTGCTGGTGCTCGGCGACTTCGGCCGGGGCAAGACGTTCGCGTTGCGCGAGGTGGCCCGCCGGTTGCCGACGGCCGCCCCCGACCTGATCCCGATCCTGGTGGAGCTGCGTGCGCTGGACAAGGCGCACTCGGTCGACGGGCTGGTCGCCGCGCACCTGGCCAACCACGGGGAGCAGGTGATCGACCTGAAGGCGTTCCGCTACATGCTCCGGCAGGGGCGGATCGTCCTGCTCTTCGACGGCTTCGACGAGTTGGTGGCCCGGGTCACCTACGACCGGGCGGCGGACCACCTGGAGACGCTGCTCCAGGCGGCCGAGGGAAACGCCAAGATCATCGTTAGCAGTCGCACCCAGCACTTCAAGACCAACTCGCAGGTGCTCACCGCCCTCGGTGAGCGGGTGGGCATGCTGCCGCACCGGCGGGTACTGGCCGTCGAGGACTTCACCCCCGGGCAGATCGAGACCTTCCTGCGGCACCGCTACGGCGGGGACGAGCAGGCGGCCCGGGAGCGGATGAACCTGCTCGGCGGGGTGCGGGACCTGCTCGGTCTCTCTCGTAACCCGCGCATGCTCGGCTTCATCGCCAACCTCGACGAGGGACGGCTGAGCGCCGTGGCCGGTGCGGGCGGCACGTTCAGCGCGGCCGCGCTCTACCGGGAGATCCTGGAAGCCTGGCTGGACTTCGAGGAGCGGCGTACCCAGGGCGTGCCGGGTGTGCCGGTCAGCCTGCGCCGTCCCGAGCTGTGGCGCGCGGTGAGCCGGTTGGCCTTCCAGCTCTGGGAGAGCGGGGAGTCGTACCTGCGCCTGGCCGAGCTGGCCGAGGCCGCCGGGCAGTTGGCCGGGCTGGCAGAGTCCCAGCTCTCCGGATCGCAGGCGACGCACGCCGTGGGCGCGGGCAGTCTGCTGGTCCGCACCGACGACGGCCTGTTCGGCTTCATCCACACCTCCGTGATGGAGTGGCTGGTCGCCGCCGGGACCGCCGCACAGCTCAATCAGGGCGAGGAACCGTCGGCCCTGGCGGCGCGCCCGCTGTCGACGCTGGCCGTGGAGTTCCTCGGCGACCTCGCCGACCCGGCCCGCTGCACCGCCTGGACGTCCCGCGTGCTCGGCGACGAGGCAGCCGGCGAGACGGTTCGGGCCAACGCGTTGCGGCTCAGCGCCCGGCTGCGGCTGCCGGACCGGGCCGACCTCCGTGGCGCGGTGCTGCGCGGTGAGGACCTGTCCCACCGGGAGCTGGCCGAGGCGGACCTGACCGGCGCGGACCTGACCGACACCCGCCTGGTCGCCACCAACCTGACCGGGGCCCGGCTGACCCACGCCCGGTTACGCGGCGCCCGCCTGGACCAGGCTCGCCTCACCGGAGCCGACCTGAGCGGGGCCGATCTGGCCGGAGCCCGACTGTTCCGCGCCGACCTGCGCGACGTGCGGGTGGCCGGCAGCAGTTGGCACCGGGCCGCGCTGATCGACGTGAGCGCCCACCCGGCGCTGCTGCGCGCGCCGGAGCTGCGCGGCGCCGTGGTCGCCCCGGGCCGTCCGGTGACACCGGGCCTGGCCCCGTCCGCCGTGGGCGTCTCGTACGGCTTCGAGGTGGGCCGGCTGCCGTTGCCGGCGGCGTACAGCCCCGACGGCACGGTGCTCGCCGTGGGCAGCGACGACGGAGGGGTGCTGATCTGCGACACCACCACCGGCCTTCCGGTGCGGACCCTGCAGGGCCACCGGGGACGGGTGTACGCGGTCCGATTCGACGCCGCCTCGCATCACCTGGTCACCGGCTCGGCCGACCTCAGCGTACGGCTGTGGGACGCGGACCACGGCGACGTGCGGCACGTGATCGAGGACGTCTTCGCCGGCTGGGTGTGGCCGCTGCTCACCGACGGCGCGCGGGGCCGGTTGGTGGTGGGCGACGCGGCCGGTGTGGTCCGGCTCTACGACACCCGGACCGCCCGGCTGCTCCAGGAATGGCCCGGGCACGCCGCGCCCGTCTGGGGCACCTCGTTCAGCCCGGACGGGCGGCGGGTCGTGGTCGTGGACAGTTCCGGCGCGGTCCGTGGCTGGGACATCGCCTCGGGCGACCTCGCCTTCGAGGTACGGGAGCCGGAGGTGGTCTACCGGGTGGTGCACACCCCGGACGGTCGGTCGCTGGTCGCCGTCGGACAGCACGGCCGGGTGTGGATCCGCCGGGCCGCCGACGGGGAGCTGCTGCGCCAGCCGCGCGGCCACGAGGCCGACGTCTACGCCCTCGACGTGCACCCCGACGGTGGGCTGATGGCAACCGGCGACACGCATGGCGCGCTGCGGCTGTGGGAGGTGGAGACCGGCCGCTCGGTCCGGGTGCTGGACCGGCAGCGTGGCGCGATCTACAGCGTCCGGTTCAACGCCGACGGCACCATGCTCGCCACGGCCGCCAGCGACGGCGCGATCCAGCTCTGGACCACCGCCGACGGCCAGCTCCGGCACGAGCTGAGCCGGCACCGCGGCTCGGTCTGGCCGGTGGTGTGGCGGCCGGACCAGGCCCAGGTGGCGACCAGCAGCAACGACGGCACCACCCGCCTCTGGGACACGCGGACCGGGCAGCTTCAGCACACCCTGCGTGGGCACGGGCGGCGGGTCACCTCGCTGTCCTTCCGTGACGACGGCGAGGTGCTGGCCGCCTGCGGCAACGACGGTGTGGTGCGGCTGTGGGAGCCACGCACCGGGCGGCTGGTCCGGCAGTTCGCCAGCCCGGCCGACCGGCTGCTCTCCGCCGTGTTCTGCCCGGGTGAGCCGCTGGTCGCCGCACCGAGCGGGGACGGCGGCGTACACCTGTGGAACACCGACACCGGGGTCGACGAACGCGAGCTGAACGTGGACACCGACCATGTCTGGGCGGCCGCGTTCAGCCCGGACGGCGATGCGCTGGCCACCGCCAACGACGATGACACGGTCCGACTGTGGTACCGGCGTACCGGCCGGCACTTCGCCACCCTCACGCCGCACCGGGGCCGGGTCCGGGCGGTGGCGTTCAGCCCGGACGGCGAGGCCATCGCCACCGGCTGCGACGACCACCTCGTCCGGCTCTGGGACGCGGCCACCGCGACCTGTCGCCACACGTTGGAGCTGCACACCGACCGCGTGTACGCGGTGTGCTTCAACAGCGAGGGGACGCTGCTCGCCAGCGCGAGCAACGACGGTACCGCCGTGGTGTGGGACGCGCTCACCGGCGAACGACGCGCGGTGCTCACCGGGCACACCGGCCGGCTCTGGTCCTGCGCGTTCAGCCCGAACGGCGCGCTGCTCGCCACCGCCGGGGACGACCTGATCATCCGGCTGTGGGATCCGGGCACCGGTCGGCTGCACGGCACCCTGGCCGCGCACACCCGGCGGGTCTGGTCGGTGGCGTTCAGCCCGGACAGCAGCATGCTCGCCAGCGCCGGTGACGACGGCACCGTCCGGCTCTGGGACGTCGTGGACCCGGAGCACGCTCAGTTGCGCGCCACCCTGATCGGCCTGCCGGACGGCTGGGCTGCGGTCAGCCCGGACGGGCGCTACAAGCTGGACGGTGATCCGGGCGGTCAGTTCTGGCACGTCATCGGCACCTGCCGGTTCGAGGTGGGCGAGCTGGACCCCTACCTGACGCAGGTGCGTCGACTCCCGGTGGACGCCCCGTTCTGACCGGTCGGACCCGTCGACGTGCCCGCTCAGGTCGTCGTCAGCCAGTCGGTGCGGCGTCGACGTCAGCCACCAAGCCCCGCTCGACCGGCTGCTGCCGCGGTGTCGATCGAGCGGGACGTCGGCGGATGCGATGCCGGTCAGCGCGGCATGAGGTGGCGGGTGAAGAACCGGACCGCGCTGTCCAGTTCATGTTCCGGGAGCCGGTCGCCGTGTCGGCCCGGGTTGGCGTGCAACGTCTTCTCGGCCGAGCCGAACGCGTCGAACAGGGCCAGGCTCTGCTCGCGGGGCACCCGCTCGTCGTCCCACTGGACCAGGAACTCGACCGGCACGGTGATCTGTGCGGCGGCTGCGGTGGAAGTCGGGGCCGCGGCGCCGCCCAGGCCCAGCACCGCCGCGCGGACCCGGGGCTCAGCGGCCACGAACGGCACGCCGAGCCCGCATCCCAGTGACACTCCCCAGTAGCCGACGGGTTCCGACCCGAGGTGATCCAGGACGGCCTGCCACTCCGGTACGGTCTGCTCGGCGACCAGGGCCTGGAATTCGGCGAGCAGCGGGGCCAATTCGTCGCCGGAGTCGACGCGGGCTTGGATCTCGGTGGCGATGTGCTGGTAACGGTCGTCGGTCGGCCGGTCGCCGTGGTTCGGAACGTCCACGCAGACGGCCGTGAATCCGCTGGTCACGAAGCGGTGGGCGCGGTGCAGGATGCCGGGGGCGGTCTTGTGCTGGCCGCCGCCGTGGCCGAGGAGGATCAGTGGGCGAGGGGCGGTGGTGTCGTCGCCCGGGGTCCACCTGACAGCGGGAACGCCACCGACGGTGAAGAACTCTTCGTGGATGTGCATCGGGAACGAGGGCCTTTCGGGGGTGCCTTTGCGGGCGCTCCCTAGACCATGCGGGGCAGGGAGTCCCGACCTGTCACAGCGTTGATCGGACTCACCTCCTCGGTCGGCAACCATGCACGGCAGGGTCGACCGTACACGAGCTGTCGCCAAGCCGGAGTGGAGTGCTCCCCTGAAGCGGCATCACCCCCGGTCACCGCCCGATGCGGTGCCGGCAACGTGCACGCCCGGGGAGTGTCACCACCGGGCGGACCAGTAGGATTCTCTGCTTATGACCTCTGTTGAATCTGAAGCGCCGACGCGGGCGCCTGTTTCTCGCGTGCAGCTTGTCATCGGCATCGTCCGGCGAGGCGACGAGATCCTGCTCGTGCGGGAGAGCCTCGGCGCGAACGGCGAGATGCTCTGGTCGCTCCCCGGCGGCGGCGTCCAGGACGGCGAGGTCTTCCACGAGGCGCTGCGGCGGGAGATGCAGGAGGAGACCGGCCTGGTGGTCGGCGACCCGGTTGCCACCGCGTTCGTGATGCACATCGACTCCGAGCGGTACCCGTCGGCACTGGCGATCGCGTTCGAGATCAACGACTGGGAGGGCGAGACCCTGCCGGAGGACGACGAGATCGCCGAGGCGGCGTTCTTCCCGCTGCCGGAGGCCCTCAAGCTGATCGGGCAGCTCGAAAGCGACAACCAGCGGGAGCCGATCCTCGGTTACCTGACCGGTGAGGTGCCGGCCGGCACCACCTGGATCTGGCGGAACCGGGACGACCGGGAGGTCCTGCTCGGGCGCTGGTGACCGTCAGTGCGCGCAATCCTCCACGACGTCGGGCCGGTCACGCCGGACGAGCGTGTCCGGGTGGAAGGCGGCCAGGAAGTCTCCGATCGGGCCCGACAGCCGCATCGTCGCGCGTGCAGCGGCGTCGGCGTGGCTGTCGGCCACCGCGACCCCGACCGCCGCAGACGCCAGCAGGCACCGGTCGTTGCGCCCGTCGCCGAACGCGATGACCCGCTTCAGGTCGGCCTCACCGGCCTGCTCGGCCAGCAACGCCGTCACAGCGGCGGTCTTGCAGGTCCCCGCAGGCCGCAGCAGCTTCGCCGCGGTGCCGGCGAACGGGATCGCCTCGACCGCACCGCCCAACAGCCCCTCGGGCAGCGGCACACGATCCAGCACCAGCACCGAGCCGACCTGCGCTCTCCCGCCGAGCTGCGGGTCGACCTCGATGGACGATCGGGGCAGCCGGTGTGCCATGGCGAACCACGTGGACGCCCGCCGGGACGTCGCGACATAGCGGTGATCCAGCTCCGCGACCAGCTCGCTGAACCCTGCGGCGAGCAGCGCTGGCACCACCTCGCTGGGCAGCGCGCGACGGTATGTCGCCCGGGCGGCGGCACGGTCGTACTCGACGTTGCCGTTGTCGAGCAGCAGGCGGGGCCCGAACAGTTCGAGGAGGCGCTCGGGTAGACCGAGTGCCGTGAACAGCACCGTCGAACGTCCTGTCACCAGCAGGAGTGTCAGACCGCGGTCGCGCAGCCGGGCGAGCCCTTCGATCGTGCCAGGAAACGGCACACCGCGCTCGTCGACCAGCGTGCCGTCCAGGTCGAACGCGGCGAAGGCGAGGTCAGGCACGCAGCGTTCCGAGCGCCTCGCGAATGGCGCTGGACAGATTCACCAGCGTGTTGCGGGTGCCGAGCTCGGCGACCAGGATCGGCAACCGCATGAGTGCCTCGAACGTCCGCCCCGCCAGGGCGCCGATCTCGTCGTGGTCGCGGGTGCGGGCATGCAGCCAGTCCTCGACGAACACGTCGTCGTCCGGAGTCATCAGCTGTTCGGTGAGCACTTCGCGCGCCTGGTCCGGATCGACCCGACGCACGCTGAGCACTGCGGAGTCCTTCGTCACGCGGGGCAGCACGATGGCGGTCAGCGGCACCGAGGGAACCAGGGGGGTGCCGGTGCGCGCACGCCACTCGACGGGCAGCAGGTTCAGCTTGGAGTCTCCGCAGAAGCTCTGCCAGTCGCTGGTGACGAAGTCCGGCTGCCGGCGGGCCAGCTGCCAGCTGGTCGCGTCCTTCAGGCCCAGCGCGTGCATGGTGCCGCCGTTGATGCGGATCGGCACCGGCATGCCGCAGGCCGTCACCTGCTCTCCGTCCGCGCGGACCATGACCCGGTCGTTGGCGACGAAGGCGCAGCCGGAGGCAGCGGCCAGGGCCAGGGCGGTGGTGGACTTGCCGGCACCGGAGCGGCCGACCACCACCACGTTGCCCTCGGGGGTGGCCGCGCAGGATGCGTGCAGCCCGGCCCAACCGTCGCTCTCGCCCCGCCGGTAGCCGAACTCGCGCAGGTGCCGAGCCAGCGCCAGGTGGGCGTAGGGGCGCGCGGTCGTGACGAACACCAGGCCGCGCGGGGACTGCACGACGAGGTTGGTGCCGTCGATCTCGTCGGGCTCCGAGACCACGGCGCAGGTCCCGTCGGCCAGCTCGTAGCGGATCCCGGGCGCGGCCACGTGCAGATGCACGGCTTGTCGCCGGACCGCCTGCGCCGCGTAGTGCTCGACCAGCCGGGCGAAGCACGCGTCGGAGACGGCGAGGTTCACGGCGGTCAGCGAACAGGGCGAGAAGTCGTCGGGCAGGTGCTCCCAGATGTCGTTCGCCGGGGTGAACAGGTCGTGCAGGTAGGTGATGGCTCGCGGGTCGGCGCTGCTCACCGCGATCCGTGTCTGGCCCAGCCGGACGATCCCGGCGCGTACGCCGAGCCGTGCCGCCAGCGCGTGCGGATCGGCCAGTTCGGCCGGATCGGTGTCGAGGAGGGTTGCTTCGCTCTGAATCATCGGGTCCCCGTCGGTCGCAGGACGGCCCGCCAGACTGAACGCTGGCCGGGGTCGGCATCGTGGAGGTATTCGAACGGGCCGTCGACGAACTGGAATCCGGCGGTACGGCAGAGCGCGGCGATCCGCTCCGGCGGCAGCAGCGTCATCACCTGTCCGTTGGGGAGCCGGTGGCGGTCGTCGGCGAGCGGGGTGAGCCGGTGGTCCAGGTGCGCCGCGCTGAACAGGTTCAGCGACACCACACCGGTGGTGGCGACGACCCGGCCCAGCTCGCCGATGGCCGCGGAGACCTGTCCCGGCCGGGGCAGGTTGTGCAGGACCCCGTGACACACCACGACCGCGGCCCGCGCGGTGGCCACCGGCAGCGCAGCGACGTCCGCCTGGCAGAAGGCGGCACCGGGGGCGACGCCCTGTGCGCGCAGCACCATCTCGGCGTGCAGGTCGAGTCCGACGACCCGGTAGCCCCGTTCGGCCAGCAGCGGCAGGTTCCGCCCACCACCGCAGCCGACGTCGAGCGCCACCGCGCCGGGGCCGCCCTGCGGCACGATGTCGGCCAGGTATCCCGGCGGCGACGCCGTGGCGAACGCCGTCACCACGTCCGGCCGGTTCCAGTAGTCACCCGTCGCGCGCATGGCGCTTCACCGTGGACTCGTCGATCAGGTAGCCCTGGTCCCACGGCATCGCGCGGAACGTGGTGAGGCCCGCGGCTTCGAAGCCGGCCGCGACGGCGTCGGGCTGCTCGGTGAGGGCGAAGAAGAGCGGCCCGACCGAGGACAGACTGAGCACGGCGGCCTGTCCCGACTCGAACAGCTGCCGCACCTGCTCCGCGTACTCCAGCAGGCGGGGGTGCGAGAAGGCGCAGTTGCGGATGCTGCCCATCTCGAACCGGTAGTCGAAGACGAGTTGCCCGAGGGTGCGCGGAGTGCCGGTGACCAGGTCGGGCCAGCACTCGTGCAGCAACCGGTAGGCGATCTCCGGCGCGTACCGACGGCCGGTCTCCAGGAACCCGTCGAAGTTCTCCGCCTCGGCGCGAAGGCTCTCCGAGGCGTCCCAGCTGCGCAGGTCCGGTGGTACGGCGAGCACGATCGTGTGCCCGGCCGGCGCGGGGGCCGCCAGCAGCGCTACCGCGTTTCCGGAGACCACCTGGATCGCGCCGGGTACCAGACCGGCGGCGGCTGAGCCGCCGATGCACTGGACCGGCATGATCTCGTCGTCGCTGCCGTCGATCTCCTCGCCGTGGTTCTCGACCAGCAGCCGCATCAGTGTCCGGTGGTCCAGCGGCCGACCGCACAGTTCGTTGATCGCCGCCGCCACGGCCGCGAGGACGGCGCTGCTGCTGCCGAGACCGACGTGCGGAGGCAGCGGGTGCGAGCGGATCGTGATCCGCATTCCGCCGGTGAGGCCCAGGACCTGGCGCATCAGCAGCGCGGCGTGGCGCCCCAGGACCGGCCGGGCACTGTCGGCGGTGATCTCGACACCGTCGCCGGACGCCGTGGCCTGGACCTCGACGCTCGTGAAGAGGTCCGTGACGAAGACCAGTTCACCGGCGGGGTAGGAGCCGGCGCCGGGCAGCACCTTGCTCGGGTCCAGTGCCATCGCGTTCAACCGGTTCGGGTAGCGCAGGCGCACCCGGCCCTCGATGGCGGCGGCGGGTGGCACGGACGGGACTGCGCCGCGCACCGAACCCACCCGTACGGGGGCGAAGCCCGCCACACTACCGGTCGCGGTCATCGGCGCTTCCTCTCGGCTGTCGGGGCGACGGCAGGTTCGCCGCGGCCTTGGACGTGGTGATCTCGATGAGGTGGTCGAGGGCCTCGACGGTGTACCCGCCGCTGCCCAGCGAGCCTTCGGCCCGGATGGCCATGTTGGCCCGGGCCACCTGGCGGTGGGGGTAGCGGAAGCGCAGGATGCGCTTGAGCAGCGCGGCGTACTCCGCGCGCACCCGGGGCGACTCGAGCAGGCAGCGCAGCAGCGGCGAGTTGCCGCTGCGGTACGCCAGGAGCGTGTCGTCGCACACCGCCCGGTGGATGGGCGGCAGGTAGAGCACGTTCTCCACGAGATAGTCGTCGTGCCACGCGCCGAGCTGGCCCGGTTCCCTCGGCGCGAGCAGCAGCACGTCGAGGACGAGCAGTGGCATCTGGGCGCCGCCGGGACCCATGTAGGACCGCCCCCCGATGTCCATCGACGGGAAGTAGGGCCGTAGCCGGTGCGAGAAGTAGTCGGGGGTGATCGTCCGCTGGACCGTACGCAGGTTCTTCCGCAGGACCTCGACCCCGTCGTGCACCTGGCCGAGTGCGGCGAGGAGCACGTCCTCGTCGAGGTCGGCGCGGTCGCGGCAGGCGGCCAGGTCGTCGACGGCCAGGTTCAGCGCCTGGGTCGCGGCGACGACCGAGTCGATGAACACGTGCTCTTCGTCGCTGAGCAGGAAGCCGCGGCGGCGGGGGCCGACCGGGTTGCGCGTGGTGTAGCTGTACACGGTGTCGCGGGGGACCTCGTCGGCGACGGCGGCCAGGCGCAGGAGTGTCAGCTCGATGCCGTGCAGGTCGGCGTCCGGATCGTGCCGGACGAGTGACGCGGCGAGGAAGCCCAGGTCACGCAGGGCGGCCCGGGCCGTGTGGACGTCAGTCGTATCGAAGTCGGCGCTGAGATCGGCCAGCGCGTCGACCATCCACGCCGTGTCGGCGCGCTCGTTGGCGGCGGGCAGTTCGGCGAGGACGTCGTCGGCGCGGAGCGGGTCCATCGCGGCCACGGCGAGGTCGTCGGCGTTCTGGTTGGCGCCGATGAAGGAAGTGGTCATGCCGCGACCCCGATCGCGGTGGCCAGGACCGTCTCGGTTCCGCCGTCCGTGCTCCGTACCGCCGCGTGCGCCCGGATCAGGTCGGCGCCGTGATCGGCGACGGCGACGACGTCGTCGACACGCAGCCGTTCCGGTTCGGAGACGTCGAAGACGGGCAGGAGGCGGGCCATGCGCCGGCCCACACCAGTGTCGACCGCCATCCGGGTACGCCGTCCGGCAGGCAGCGACGCGGTGGTCACGACAAGCTCGCCGGCGCTCCCGGACACGTCGGGTACGCACCGGCCGACCAGGCCCGACCGGGCGACCAGCGCGTCCGTCGCCGACGCGGCGACCAGGTCGGACAACCGCCAGGCGTCCGCCGATCGGGCGCCCACCACGACCGTGCACTCGATGTCGAAGAAGCGGTTCGGGAACCGCTGGTACTCCTGCCGTAGCAGGTGTGTCCGCCGGGGCAGCAGCGGATCGCCGCTGACCCGGAGCATGTCCAACCGGGCCGGGCGGTCGTCGTCGGCGAGTTCGACGGTGCACTCGAACGACGTGTCGATGGAGAACGAGTACTCGTCGCTGTGGGCGCGCCGCCGGAAGCCACGCGCGCTCTTACCGAGCTTCACCACGACGCGGTCCCGGAAACACTGGACCTCGTCGGTGAACTCGCCCTCGCCGAACTTGTACTCCAGCGACCGGAACTCGCCCGTGCTCTCCAGGTTCATCAGCACCCGCTCGCCGGGGTCACCGGTGCCGACGCAGAAGTGCACGCCCCCGACCAGGGACAGCTTCTGCTGCGACCGGTCGAGCACTTCGACGTAGTAGTCGGCGGTCCGCACGCCGAACAGCTCGTTGCCGAACGGGTCGGCGAGATCCGGGGCGTACACGTGCGCCTGGCGACCCGTCGCGGTCTCGCCCCATTCACGCACCTGCAGGGGTTCGCCGGTGGCGGAGCGGTGCAGGAAGGTGTGGAAGGAATACCCGGGCTCGTCCGGATCACGGCGGCCCGGCGGATGCACGATGTAGTGCCGGAAGCAGTCGGTGTCGGCGGCGATGTCACGCAACTGCTCCGGCACACCGGCGTCGGCCTTCCCGCGCCCGGGCCTGGCACGTTCCGCCCTGGCCTGCGCGACCGCCTGGGACAACCCGGTGGCGAACCGGGCGATCTGCTCGTCGGTGAGGCTGTGTCCGGCGTAGAAGTGGTGGTAGCTGCGGCGTCCGCCCTGCGGTGCGGGCGCGCTGACCGCGAGGAGCCGGTAGCGCTCGGTGAAATCCTTTGGCAGCAGCCCGTCCGGTGTGGAGAAGCCGGCCACGACGACAGGTGAGGCGGGTGCCGGCCGGATCTCCGCCTCCGGGTCGGCGGCACGGATCGCGTCGGCGATCAGGTCCCGGCGACGCAGGCACTCCTGGATCGCCGCGGTGAAACCGGAGTGGCCGAGGCCGAAGATGGTGGCCCACAGCGCGGCGGCCGCGGCGCCGGGGCGGGACCCGGTCAGGGTCGAGTCGACGATCCCGGTGACCGGACTCGCCTCGGTGACGTGTCCCAGCAGGCCCTTGCGTACGAGCAGCACCCCGCACGAGTACGGCAGCAGCCCCGACTTGTGCGGGTCCAGGGCCATCGCGTGCACGCCGACGTTGCGGAAGTCGAAGGCCAGCGCGGGATCGCTGAACGGGAAGATGAAGCCGCCGTGAGCCGCGTCGACGTAGCAGAAGAACCGCACCTGATCGGCGAGCTGCACCGCGCGGCGCCGCAGCAGCGCGGCGAGCTGATCGACCGGGTCGCACAGGCCGCTGTTGTAGTAGCCGGCCGTCAGCGCCACGATGATGCCGGTCGCGCCGCCGGCGACCGCAGCCTCGACGGCCTGCGCCAGCTGCTCCGGCTCGATGACCCAGCTCGGGCCGGGTGCGATCGTGCGCAGGTCGAGGCCGAGGACCTCGGCGGCCTTGGTGACGGAGTGGTGGGCGAACTCGCTGGTGATGAGGGTGACGCGCGACGACGCGTCGGCCCGGACGGCATTGCGTCCGATCCGCAGTCCCTGCAGCACCGCCTCGGTGGCGCCCGAGGTGATGTAGCCGTCGGCCGAGTCGGCGTGCAGCAGGCCGGCGAGGCCCAGCAGAGCTTCGCGTTCGAGCCGCCGGGTGCCGGCGCGCCCGGCGCCGAAGGGGGTGTGTACTCCGACGTTGTTGCTGTTGAGCGCCAGGAACCGGGTCCAGGCGGAGAGGGCCACCTCGTGCGGGGCCGACATGGCGAAGCCCAGCCGGGTCACCGTGGGATCGTCCCAACCGGTCGTCTCCGCGTAGGCGCGGTCGAGGCCGGCGGTCAGCTCGCTCGGGCTCAGCCCGGCGGCCGGGAACGTGTCGCTGATCGTCCAGCCGTTCTCCTGGTCACCCACCGGTACCGTCCTTGCCGTGCCGGGCGGCCGGCGTTCGGCCGAGTCGGACCTGCAGTCGCTGGGGCGTCAGCGGGTGGCGCGGCTGTTCTCCCGCCAGTACGCGCAGGATGTCGTCGGCGACGATGTCGGCGACCGCGATGTTGGCGTCCCTGGTGCGTCCCGCGATGTGCGGCAGGTGGACCACGTTGTGCCTACCGATCAAGGGATCGCCCTCCGGCAGCGGTTCGACGTCGTACACGTCCGCGGCCCAGGCCAGTTCGTCGGCGAGTACCCGCTCCCGCAGCGCTGCGGCATCGATCGCGGCGGCTCGGGTGATGGTCACGACGAGCGCGCCCTGCCGCAGGGCGAAGACGTGGTCGCGGTCGACCACACCGGTGACGCTGGGGGTGTCCGGTGCCGCGACGACGAGGATCTCGGAGTCCCGTACCAGCCGGTCGAGGTCCACCGACTCCGCCGAGACCTCGGCGAAGCGCTGCGGGGAGCGGAACGGGTCGTACGCCAGCACGGTCGCGCCGAGCATGGCGCACCAGCTGGCGATGCGACCGCCGATCTCGCCGACCCCGATGATGCCGACGGTCTTGCCCGCCACGGTGCCGTTGGCGAAGCGCGGATCGTCGCAGAACTGCACGTACGGGTAGTCCCAGGGACGGAAGCCGGTGATGACCTCGTGGTGCCACTGCGGGATGCGACGCAACCCGCACAGGATCAGGCTCAGCCCGCACTCGGCGACCGACTGACCCCAGCCGGGAGTTCCCTCGACGAACGGGATGCCCGCGTCCCACAACGCGTCCATGGCCTCGATCCCGCAGGTGTCGGTTTCGCTGGCTACCACCTTGAGCCGGGTCGCTGCGGCGATCATGTCGTGGGTGAGGTCGCCCCCGAACAGGGCGACCGCGTCGACGTCGGCCCAGTCGACGGCAGCCAGATCGCTTTCGCGTACGTCGACGTAGCGGATGTCGCAGGTCGGGGACAGGCGTTCTTCCAGCCGCTCGCGCAGGAACGCCCAGAATTCCGAGAGCAGACCGTCGTCGGTCAGCAGCACGACGGGTCGGCGGGAGGTGAGGTCGTTCATGCCCTGGCTCAAGATTCCTCGCTGTCACGTGTGCCGCGATGGCCCTGCTCGATGGTCCGGAACCACAGGCTGCTGCCGGGGGCGACGATCGCGTCGACCGCCTGACGGGCCTGTGCGTCGACGGCGGTCTCTGTCGCCTTGAGCGCGAGCGTGAGTTGGTCGAGGGTCCGAGGACCGATGATGGTGCTGGTCACGTCACTGCTGCCGGACAACCACGAGTGGGCGAACTCGGGCAGCGACTGCCCGTGCTCGGCGGCGAGATCCAGCAGCGCGGCCAGGGCACGCTGCACCGGCTCCCAGATCGTGCCGCGTGGTGACCACCATTCGGTGAAGCGGGCGTCGGCGGGTGGCTCCCCGAGGAACCGTTCGCTGAGGTACCCCATCGCCAGCGGGCTGTAGGCGACGAAGCCGACGCCGTACTCGCGGCAGATGGGGAGGATGTCCCGCTCCACCTCGCGTTCGAGCAGGTTGTAGGGCGACTGCTCGGCGATCGGGCCGGGCGTGCCGAGCGAGCCGCGTGCCAGCACGGCCATCTCGACGAGACGCCAGGTCGGCACCACGCCGAGGCCGGCCTGCTCGGCCATCTCCTCCGGGCTCGGCATCGTGGACGTGCCGATGTAGCGGACCTTCCCCTCCCGCACGAGGTCCGCCAGGGCGCCGAGGGTCTCCTCGACGGGCGTCCGTAGGTCGTGCCGGTGCAGGTGGAAGATGTCGATGTGGTCGACGCCCAGGCGGCGCAGGGACCGCTCGCACTCACGCTTGACGGCGTACGCGGAGTTGCCCCAGTCGTTGGGTCCCGGTCCGACCTCGTTGTAGCACTTGGTGGCGATCAGGACGTCGTCGCGGCGGTGACGGATGGCCTTGCCGAGGATCTGTTCGCTGCGGCCGTCCTGGTAGGCGTTGGCGGTGTCGACGAGGTTGACGCCGGCGTCGAGAGCCGTGTGGATGATCTCCTCTGCCGCAGCCTCGTCGGTCGGGCCGCCGAAGTTGAAGGTACCCAGAGTGACCGTGGATACACGCAAACCACTGCGGCCCAGTTGATGGAACTCCATCCACGCCCCCTGCTGTCTCCACCGAACCCAGCGGCCATTGTGCCGCTGACGGTTATAGTGATCAAGATCGGAGCGAGAGTCCACTAATCAGCTGAACGATCGCCGGGCAGCAGTTGAGCGCTGGTCAACCTCCCTGTCGGCCCGAGCCCCGCACCAACGCCTGACCCGGGGGCGGAGCGCACCCCGTCGACAGCGACGCCCTTGCGCGCGTCCGGCCGACAGGCAGGTGAAACGCTTCCCGGAGACCGTTAAGCTTTGCCGCCCGCCCAGGGGACAGCTTTACGCAGAGTGAACTCGTGGCCACTGCGGACGGCTGTCGAGTCAGCGCCGTGCCATGCCGGGGCACCGTCGAGAAGGAGGCCGAATGGCCGAGTTGTCAGCCGAATCGGAGTTGTTGCTCCTGCTCAGCAGGCAGCAGGTGACGGATACGCAAATGGCTCGTGTGCGCACGATCATCAGTCAGGACGCGCCGCGCCTGGACTGGGGGCACTTTGCCGTGCAGGCCGCCAGGCACCGCGTCGCCCCCCTCGTGGGCTGGCATCTCTGGCGCCTGTTGACCACCGAGAGGGTCGCGGGCATCGATTCTCCCGTCGTGCTGCTCCTGTACTCCGCCTACCGGGACACGCAACGTGCCAACGAACTCATGCTCAGTGAGGTCCGGGCGATCAGCGACGCCGCGGCGGACCAGGGAATCACGGTGCTCATGCGCAAGGGCGGCCATCTGGCCTTCGCGGTCTACCAGGAGCCCGGGACGCGACCGATGGGTGACCTGGACGTCCTCGTCACCAGGGAGGAGGCGACCACCCTGGTCAAGGCGCTCGAGGGCCTCGGTTATGTGGAAGGCAACCCGACGCGCGTCGACATCGTCCCGCTGAGCAAGCGGGAGCGGGCCTTCTGGCGGCTGTACGGCAGTGACCTGCCCAAGATGAACAAGTTCGGCGAGTTCCACCGGCCGATCGTCAGCATCGACATCAACGTCTCGCTGGCGCTGCCCGGCAAGGGCTACGACGTTCCGGTCGGTGCCGTCCTGGCGCACGCCGACCGCCACCGGTACGGGGACGCCTCGTTCCTCGTGCCGTCGCCCGAGGACGCGGTCATCGACCTCTCCGCCCACATCTACAAGACCTCGACGACCCTCAGGTTCATGAACCGCGGCAAGCACCGGCAGCTGCTCAAGTACGTCGACATCGCCGAAGTCGTACGCCGTGCCGGCGGGGACCTCTCGTGGGACCTGTTGCTCGAGCGGGTGGACGAGTACGCGGTGGCCGGCCCCGTCTTCTACGGGCTCGCGCACCTGCAGATGCTCTATCCGGACATCGTCCCTGCCGACGCCCTGACCGCGCTGCGGCAACGGTGCCCGGAGCCGGAGCGCCTGCTCAACGAGTACGGCCAGTGGGACCTGCCGGAGCCGCGCGCCTGGCAGCAGGACTTCCTCACCCGGTTCTTCGACCCGGAGGCCGACCGCGACCTGCCCGCCTCGAAGTCACTCGTGTGACGACAGGAGGCGCTTGGGCGATGCCGCCCAGGCGCCTCCTGCATCGCGAGCGACGCGAGGACCGGCCTACCGTTCGGTCTTCCCGGACAGCACCGGCGTGCCCACCCGCCAGGAGCGGAGCATGCGCAGGAACATCAGCCACGGGCCGGTGGCGCTGACGAAGGGCGCGGCGACGAACGTCGCCACGAGCGTCAGCCGCGGACGTCTCCCGGTCAACCAACTGACGGAGCGGTCCTGGCGGTCGATCCCGCCCAGCCGCGGCAGCAGCGCCAACAGCAGGACGGCGGTGACGGGATACGCCACCAGGCCGGCGCCGACGGCGAGCACGGTCCACCAGCCGCCCCCCAGCGCCGTGATCACCAGCCCGGCGGGGATGAGCAGCACGCCGGCGAACCAGATGGCGATGTCGAACAGCTCCTTCGCCACCAGCAGCCACTTGCCCGGCCGGCTGACCGGTGACGGATAGGGGCGGACGTGGTCCAGTTCCCGGGCGACCCCCAGGCTGCCGTAGCAGACATTGGCCCACCCGTTCATCATCGACCTGGTCTGGTAGTAGGGCTCGGTCAGGTTGAAGCTCGGGACCAACGCCTGCTCGACGCCGAGCAGCGAGGCACGGTGCCCGACCGGCTCCTGCATCTCCGGGAACGGGCCGAGCTCGCGCCACGCGCCGAGATGGACGAACGTCCCCGAGCCGATCGCGTAGATCATCGGGCGGAACGGCGCGGCGAGCAGCCGCACCAGGCGCGGGCTGCGGCGCAACAGGTCGTTCTGGAGTATCCGCCCGACCTCGACGGCCAGGCCACGCCGCAGCCAGTACAGCACCTGTCCGCGCATCAGGGCGCCGTCGGCTCCGGGGGCGAAGGGAGCCCGGAACCGCAGCGGCAGCTGCACCTGGTGCAGCAGCGCCGGCGGGCGGCGGCCCGCGGCGACGGCCGCACGCACCAGGTCTCCCACCGCCACGAACGTCTCCCCGTGGGCCACCGCGTCGAAGTCGTAGACGGCCAGGTAGACGCTGTCCGGGTCGACGCCCGGCAACAGCTCGGGCAGCAGCTCCACCGCGTAGTTGAGCTGGGAACCCTTGCGCCCGTCGGTGTGGGGGAAGTGGACGTGGCACGAGCGGTGCGTACCGGGCCTGCCGTTCAACTCGGCGGTGATCTGCCGGCACAGCTCCTCGGTGGTGGGCGTCGCGTCGAAGGCGCGGCGCAGCACGCCGGGCCACTCGTCCGGTGCCGTCCGCTCCAGCTCGTCGAGGGTCGCGGCGATCACCGACGGCGCGAGCACCTTCTCCAGTGCCCGCTCCCGGCTGCCACGCCTGGCCAGACCGTGTAGTTCGGTGACCACGGCGGGCAGGGCCGCCTCCTGGGCGGCACGTTCGGCCGTCTCGCGTTCGCTCGTGATGGCGACCGATATCAACGTCCCGGGATATCGCGCGGTGGCGAACGATTCCAGCGTCTCGCGCACCAGCCGCTGCTCGCGCAGGGCTGGCAGCATGACCACGATGACGGGAAGGTCCGCAGGGGCCGTGGCCGGCGCCGCGGGGCGGTCGCGGACCGCCCGTGCCGCCACGATGATCCAAACGAGTACCCAGACCGCGTGCGCGGCGAACAGGATCGCCACGACGCGGCCCAGCACGGTTATCGTCTGCAAGATGGTGCCTACTCTTTGTCGTCGGTGGTCGGACCGGTGGACCCGAGCGGGCGCCGATCGCGGAAGTAGGGCACGATCCGGTTCTCGAACATCGCCAGCGCTGAACCGATCGCCATGTGCATGTCCAGGTACTGGTAGGTGCCGAGCCGTCCGCCGAAGAGCACGTTGCGCTCGGCGGTCTCCTGCCGGGCCAGCATCCGGTACGTCCGCAGCGCGTCCCGGTCCCCGGCCGTGTTGATCGGGTAGTACGGCTCGTCCTGGTCGCCGGCGGAGCGCGAGTACTCCCGGACCAGCACCGTACGGTCGCTGCGGTACGACCGTTCCGGGTGCATGTGGCGGTACTCCACGTTCCGGGTGAACGGCACCGACTCCTCGGCGTAGTTGATCGTCGTGGTCCCCTGGTAGTCGCGGACCGGTGCCACTTCCCGCTCGAAGTCGAGCGTGCGCCAGCCGAGCCGACCCCCGCTGTAGCGGAAGTAGCGGTCCAGCGGCCCGGTGTAGACGACCGGCGTCCCGTCCGGAATGGCGTCGGCCAGCTCGAAGAAGTCCGTGTTCAGGCGCAGGTCGATGCGCGGGTCGGCCGCCATCCGCGACAGCCAGGCGGTGTACCCGTCGACCGGAAGGCCTTCGTACGTGTCGTTGAAGTACCGGTTGTTGAAGTCGAACCGCACCGGCAGCCGGGCGATGACGGACCCGGGAAGTTCCTTCGGATCTGTCTGCCACTGCTTGGCTGTGTATCCCCGGAAGAACGCGTCGTAGAGGGGCCGCCCCACCAGTGAGATGCCTTTTTCCTCGTGGCTCGGATCAGGAGGGAGTTGGCCGATCTCGGCCGCTTGTTCGGCAATCAGTGCCCGTGCCTCGTCGGGGGTGAGGTAGCGGCCGAAGAATTGGCAGATCGTCGCCAGGTTGACCGGCAGGGGATACACCTGCCCCTGATAGAGGGTGAAAGCCTTGTGCCGGTATCCGGTGAACGCGGTGAAACGGTTGACATAGGACCAGATTCGTTCGTTCGAGGTGTGGAAGATATGCGGGCCATATCTGTGCACCTCGATTCCGGTGTCCGGGTCGACCTCCGAGTAGGCGTTGCCACCGTGATGGTCACGCCGTTCCAGGACCAGCACCCGCTTGTCCAACTCTGCGGCGGTCCGCTCGGCGATCGTCAACCCGAACATACCGGATCCGACGACCACCAGGTCGTAGCCTTCGAATGTCATGTCACTGCCTCTCCCAGTAGCCGGGCCGCCGACCGGCGCTCGTCGCTGAGGCGCTGCTTCCATTCGGCCACTGCCTGCGGCTCCTTCTCGGCGAAGAGGGCGACGTAGGAAAGAGCCGTGATGATTTTGTGCAGGTGCAGCCCGGCTTCGACGTCACGTGGCGGGGTCGGGTGGGTCCGGTGCGCCGCATAGGCGGTATGGAACGCCGCCCGTTCGGTGTCGTCCGCGAAGCACCACCAGTCGAGCTTCACGAAGTCCTCCACCGGGTCACCGGGCCGGGCGAAGTCCATGTCCAGCAGCCATACGTCGCCGGATGTGTCGACCAGCACGTTGGGTAGGTGCACATCGAGGTGGGTCAGCCGCGGAGACATCGGCGGCAGCATCTCGGGGACCAGTTCCAGCAGTTTGGCGACGAGCCGATCAAGATCGCTGGGGGTAAATATCTCCAACCTGGCTGCCCGGGCGGCGTAGCGGCGGATCTTGACAGCGACCGTGTCGTGGATGCTGGTCGGCCCCTCCGCGGTGTAGGAGATGTCGTGCAGCCGGGCCAGCACCGCGCCCAGCCGTTCGAGTACCCGCCGCCGCTCCCGCCCGTCCCGGGCGGCGAAGTGGTCCTCGGCGTCCGTGCCGTCGATCCACTCCTGGACGAGGAAGGCGTGCCCGTCGCCGTCCGATCCCGAACCCAGCAGGCGCGGCACCGGCACGCCGTGCGCCAGCGCGGTCCCGGTGGCCCTGCGGGCTCCCAGGAAGTCGTCCGCTGCCCGGGAGTCTTCGTTGATCTTGACCAGGTAGTCGCCGTCGGTGGTGTGTACCCGCCATCCGGTGCTGAAGATGCCCTTCGTGACCGGTGTCGCGCCCAGCGGGGCCGCCTGCGGTACCACCGAGGTCAGGATGTCGATGGCCGCGTCAGCTTGCATCTGAGCCTCCGGGGGAGTGGACGCCGTCGTACAGGTCGGTCAGTTCGGTCAGGCAGCGGTGCGCCAGCGCCGCCGAGGCGGCCCCCGGCCTGCTGCTCGCGCTCATCAGGCGGCTGAACAGGTGCAGCCGCAGGTAGAGGTCGACGGTTGGCGACCGTGGGTCGAGGCCGACCCACTCCGGCCACCGCGCCGGCGGCAGGCGCCACTCCCAGGCCAGCCTGACCAGATCCAGTTCGGGGTCGCCGAAGGTCGCCAGCTCCCAGTCGAGAAGGACCGGGCCGTGTTCGGTCAGGATGACGTTGCCGGGGTTCGGGTCGCTGTGCAGCAGGTGGGGGCGCGTGTCTTCGAGCATGTCGAGCGCGTGGTGCAGGGTCCGGCACTGCCGCGCCTGCGTGGTGAGACCCAACGTCGTCAGTGTCCCGGCGTACGCGTCGAGCCGGCCCGCCAGGAACCCGGCCCAGCTCGGTTGGTCGGGCGCGTGCAGCCGACCGAAGGCCGGCCCGGTGATCGTGTGCGCGGCCCGCAACGCGGCGACCGATGCCCGCACGTCGAGGGCGCTGGCGGGGTTCGGTGCGCTGCCCCGCACGTACCGGATGAGGGCCGCGCTGTGTCGCCCGAATGTCGCGCTGCCGATGACCGCGGGTACCGGCGCGCGTCCACGCAGCGACTCGAGTGCTGCCACCTCGGTGTCGCGGCGCCAGGCAGCGGTGTAGAGCTTGAGCACGGCGAGGGGGCGCAGCACCAGCACCCGGTTGGTCTCCCGCTCGGTCACGACCGCCGCTCCGGTCTGGTGCCCGGTGTCGGGCGAACCGTCGTCGCAGACCCGGCGCGGGTGCCTGTGTCCGCGCCGCGGTCGGCAGGTCGACCGTCGGGCGGGCTCAGGCGCGTCCGTGCCCGCGTCGTACGGCTCACCGCGCAGCCCGTATCGCGGGGCCGGCAGGAGTCCGCCCCCGGAGCCGGTGTCCTGGCAGGACGCCTCCTCCGGCGGCCGGTGCCCCGCATCCTGACGACCCTGCCGGCGGCCGGGCGGGGTGGCGGTGCGCGGCGACAGTGGCCGGCAGCTTCGATTTCTGTGGCATTGCCCCGCCCGTATTAATTGGTTTGCTGGTGTCTCTGAAGTGTTTTGTCGAGCAAGGACGGACGGCATTTCTCGAACGTCGCGCCCGCCTTCGACCGGACACTGGCCAACGGTCTTGGGGCCTGCATAGTACCGACCGTGATGGTGATCCACAAGCATGCTCGTAGCCCATTTGCGTCAGAGGGTCGCCACCCTCCGTGTTGCTCCGCCGCAATTCGAGATGGGCTGCGGCGGTTTCTGTGCTGAACAATTACCGACCGTCCGCGGGTCCTTTACGCACTGATGCTGCCGAGGCGTCCCGGTCCTGCTTGAGGTCAAACTGTCGGTACGTTCGCCGTTACCGTTCGAATTGCTGTCGACGGCGTCTGGAAGGCGTCTGCCTGCGGTTGTAGCATGGCCGCCACGGGTATTTCGTGGCGGACGGGTAATGGTGGCGGCGGCTAAATCGTCGGCTAAGTGCGACTGTGCGTCATCGCGGGAGCACGGACGATCAGCGTCGGCACGACCATTCTCACTGTGGCGACTTGGCGCGAGGGAAGAATGAAGAGACGACCGGATAGCGACTCCACCGCGCAGCCCGCTCAGGCGGGGGAGGCAGCGGCTCCGGAGGTCGACGTGGCCGACGTGCGCTCGTTGCGGGTCGGCTTCTCCCCGAGACTGGACGGGATCAGCGCGAGACACGTCACGACCCTCGTCGAGTCGACCGCCGAGCTGCCACCGATCGTCGTGCAGCGGTCCTCGTTGCGGGTGGTGGACGGCATGCACCGGCTACGGGCCGCGCGTGTGCGGGGTGACCGCCACGTGCCGGTCGTCTACTTCGACGGCTCCGACGCGGACGCCTTCGTGGCCGCGGTGCAGTTGAACCTCGAGGACGGCCTGCCGCTGAGCGCCCGGGACCGCCTGGCGGCTGCCAAGCGGATCCTCGCCTCGCACCCCCAGTGGTCCGACCGCCGGATAGCGGCGGTGTGCGGCGTCGCTGCCAAGACCGTCGCCGGCCTGCGGCGGCGTTCGCTGGACACGGGCCACCACCAGGACGTCCGGATCGGCCGGGACGGGCGCCGGCACCCGGTCTCGACGGAAGAGGGCCGGCGGTTGGCCGAGGCGATCGTGCGTCGCGAGCCTGATGCCAGCCTGCGCGAGGTGGCGCGTCGGTCAGGCATCTCGGTCGGGACGGCCTTCGACGTCCGCCGCAAGGCGCTCGGCGGCGGCGCCTGTGTCCCGGCCGGGCAGAAGGCCCCGGCGCCGCCGCTCGCCGAGTTGGCAGCCGTCTCGTCCCCCGACGGGGTGCCGATGACGGATCAGGACCTCGCCGCCAGCATCCGGCTACAGCTAGAGCGGCTCCGCCAGGATCCCGCGCTGCGCTACACGGACCACGGCAAGGCCCTGCTCCGGCTGCTCACCGGGACGCTCGCCTTCATCTCCCAGTCGTCGAACACCGCTGGCAACGTCCCCGCGCACTGCCACGAGTCGCTTCGGGCTGTCGCCCAGGCCTGCGCGGGGGGCTGGTACCAATTCAGCCAGATGCTGCCCGAGGAACGCAGGCGGCACCGGAGGGTCGGGCGTTGAGCCTCGCCGCCAGGGGCAGCTCAGCCCGGTCCTGACATGCGGATCCACACCCTGCTGGACACCGCCGCGCGACGGCATCCCCAGCGCACCGCGGTCGTCGACCGGAGTCACCGGTGGAGCTACCAGGAACTCCGGCAGCGAAGCGTCAACCTGGCCGGTCGGTTCCGCGCACTGGGCCTGCTGCCGGGGGACCGGATCGCCGTGCGGTCCGGCGGCGCCGGCTTCGCCGCGATCCTGTTCGCGGCGGCGTACGCGGACCTGACGCTGGCGCCGCTGTCGGCCACGATGCGTCCGTTCCAGCTGCGGGCGGTACTCGCCGACATCGAACCAGCCCTCGTGGTGGGGATCGACCCCGCAGCGGTCGAGGTGCCCGCCCGCACCTGGTCGGCGGGACAGTTCGGGGAGATCCTGGAGACGCTCGACGCGCCGGTCGGGGAGGCGGACCAGCCGGATGCCGGCCGTGCCGACGGTGACCCTCAGGTGCCCGCCCTCCTGATGTACACGTCGGGCAGCAGCGCGCGACCCAAGGGGGTGGTCTGTCCGCACGACAGCGTCCTCTTCGCGACCCGGGCGATCGGACAGGTCCTCGGCTACCGGCCGGACGACGTCGTGCTCTCCTGCGTGCCGCCCTCGTTCGACTACGGGCTCTACCAGCTCCTGCTCGCCACGGCTGCGGGCGCGCGGTGGGAGGCGCTCGAGGCAGGCGAGGGGATCGCCCTCCTCGAACGGATGACCCGCGCGCGGGCCACCGTCGTGCCCGTGGTGCCGGAGATCGCCACCGCGCTGCTCCGGCTGGCGGCCAGGAGAGCGCTCCCGGCACCGCGGTCGGTCCGGCTGTTCACGAACACCGGCGCCCGGATGTCGCCACGGCTGGCAGCCGGGCTGCGCGACGCGTTCCCGGGCGCGGCCGTGGTGCAGATGTACGGACTGACCGAATGCAAGCGAGCCACGATCCTGGAGCCGGACGGCGACCTGGAACGCCCAGGGTCGGTCGGGCGCGCGATCCCCGGCACCGTCGTACGCGTCGTCGACCGTCAGGGGCGACCGCTACCTGCCGGCGAGGTCGGCGAGGTCGTCGTCGAGGGCGCGAACGTCATGGCCGGATACTGGCGCGACCGGCAGCTGAGCGCCGCCACCTTCCGGGCGACCGCGGCTGGCCGGCGGCTGCACACGGGCGACCGCGGCCACCTGGACGTCGACGGCCACCTGTATCTGCACGGTCGCGGCGACGACGTCTTCAAGCACCGGGGCGTGCGGTCGAGCACCGCCGAGATCGAAGCGGCCGCCATGGACATCGACGGCGTCGACGGGGCTGCCGCCGTCGCGCCGGACGAGGCGAACCCGCTCACCGTCGTGGTGGCCACCGTCCTGCCGGAGAACGACGTGCTGGCGGAGCTGGCGCGCCGCCTCGAACCGGCCAAGACGCCGGAGCGTTGCGTCGCGGTCCACGCGCTGCCGCTCACCCCGCACGGGAAGGTGGACCGTCAACAGATCCGCGCGATCGCGCGTCCGCACCCACCGCCGACCCCCGTTCAAGTGCGGATTCCTTGACGGAGTCCGGGGAGTTGCTAATCTGCCGATCTTGAATCTGGCCTCCGGTAGGTGACCACTGCTGCTGGGATGAGGACCGTATGTCGTCGCGACCCACCCGCCTTGAGGCGGTCGATCTCGACACGGCTGTCCATCCCCTGCTGCCGGGCCAGCTCGCGCACCACCGCGCCCTGTCGGGGACACCGGAGCAGGGCGGGGCGGTCTGGATGTCCTACCAGGTCACCGGCCCGCTGGACGTCGCCGCATTCGTCGGCGCGGTGCGCTCGACGGTCGCCCGGCACGCGGCGCTGCGGATCGGTGTCACGACGCTCGACGGCGAACCTGTCCAGTGGGTCCGGCCGATGCCCGACGACCGTCGGCTCGTGGCGATGACCCAGGTCACGGCGAACGACACCGAGCAGTTCAGCCGGTACGTACGCTCCGTCCTGGCGGCGGACCTCCAGCGCCCCTTCGACCTCGCGGTCGAGTACCCGTTCGTGCTGCGGTTGCTGCGGTTCACTCCGGCTCTGCACGCCGTGCTCGGGGTGTTCTCCGCCTACGCCGTCGACGCCACCGCCCGGATGATCGTCGTACGCGACCTGTGGGGCGCCTACTTCGGCGGCGGGACCGACGCCGACCCGGTGCCCGCCGACTACCTCGCCGCGGTGACCGGCCAGGCCGCCGCCGCCGACTCGGCGCGCGCCCAGGCGGTGTCCGCGTACTGGCGGCAGCGTGGCCCGTGGCTGCCGCCCCGGTGCCAGTTCCTTCCGGGGCTCGGCGGGCCGTCCGCGACCGTCGCCCACACCGAGCTGCTGACCCTGGTCGAGGACGAGTGGAAGGACGTGCGCGAGCGCTGGCAGGCCGCCGGCTTCAGCACCGTCCAGTGGCTCCTCACGTTGTTCGCGGCCACCGTGTTCCAGCTGACGCCGCAGGACCGCCTCGTCGTTTCGATCAAGCTGAACGGCAGGCGTCACGCCGACCAGGGTGTCGTCGGCATGTTCGACGTCGTCGTGCCGGTCGTGCTGGACCGGCCGGACCGGCCCGCCGACCTGCTGGTGCAGGTGCGGCGGGAGCTGTTGTCGGCGACCTCGCGCCGCACCGTCACGCGGCAGGCGTTGGACGACATGTGGGCGACAGCGGTCCGACGCCTGGGACGGCCGGTCCACGACACCCTGTCGATGACGTACCTGGAGGACACCGCCGACCGCGACGACGTCGACGACGCCGACGGCGGCGCGGTCACCATCGAGCGCGGCGCGTACACCCCGACGTTGGTCAGGACCGCCGACGGCCTGCGGATCGCCGCGAACGAGCGGCCCAACGGGCTGGGCGTCCGGCTGACCGTCGACGGCGAGACCATGTCGCCGGCCACCTTCACCAGGTTCGTCGCCGCCTTCCGCGCACGGCTGGCCGGAGACGACCCGGCCAGCGCCGCGCCGGCGACGGAGAGCGGCCCCGGGCTCACGCCACTTCGCGCACCCGACGGTGCGGTCGTGCTGGTCGTCGACCTGGCCGAGGTGACCTCGGTTCTCGACTCGCACCCCGCGGTCGCCTCCGCCAGGGTCTCGGTGGAGGTCGCCGAGGACGGCGGATCGCGGCTCGCCGCCGAGGTGACGACCGCCGACGCCGCAGTCACGGCGGACGATCTCGCCAGCCACGTCCGTTCCCACGTCGCCGGCCGGCCGTTCCTGGCGGTCCCGGTGCGCATCGCGGTGGTGTCCGGCACCGCCGCGGACGAACGGTCCGAGGAGCTATTCATGGATGGAGTTGGTTGAGCGTGGAGAGCGTCCGCGTCGACACGGTGATCGACGAGGAGACCCTTGACACGGTGGCGAAGCGGGTGCTCACCGTGCCGCCGGTCGGCGACGCGCCGCGCTACACCGGCGCGATGCAACTGGCCGAGCTGGAGATCGACAGCCTCGTCGTCGCGGAACTCATCGTCGAGTTCGAGCAGGAGCTGGGCGTACTCCTGGACGTCGTCGCCGTCGACCGGATGGAGACGCTCGCGGACCTCTGCCGGGCGCTGCAGCCGGCAGCGGGCTGAGCCATGCCCGTGACTACCCATGCCGATCCGCTGGCACAGCGGATCGTCCGGCTGCGAGAGGCGGTCGCGGCGACCGGCCTGCGCCACCTCGCGGTCGAGGTGGCCGCCGGGCCGGATCTCGTGGTCGCACTTCGTGCGCTCCGCCCGCTCGACGCGTCCGTGGTCGTGGTGGGTCCGACCGTCACCGCGTCGGCGCTGGCGGAGCTGCGCCCGCAGGCCGTGCTGAACGTCGCGAGCGGGCGGATCCGGCCCATCGAGGAAGGCGGCCGGCCCTCCGACGCAGGGCCGGGCGGGCTGTGGATCTTCTCGTCGGGCACCACGGGTACCCCGACCCCTACCTACTGGCCGTGGCCGGAGCTGACCCGCGGCGCCGACTGGGACACCGCGCACCGTGACGAGAGGTGGGGGATCGGCTACGCGCCCTTCACCTACGCCGGGGTGGAGGCCGTGAGCCAGGCGCTGGGCAGGGCCGCCAGCATCGACTTCCTCACGCCCACCGACCTGGCCGCCGGGACGGGCGCGCGCTACGACGTCGTCGCCGGCACCCCGTCGTTCTGGCGGATGGCGGCGCTGCACCGCGGGACCGACGAGGACCGACCGCAGGTGCACACCGTCTCGATGGGCGGCGAGCCGGTGGACGCCCAGCTGCTACGGCTGATCGAGTCGGCGTTCGCGCCGCAACGCGTCCTGCAGTTCTACGCCAGCACCGAGCTGGGCCGGATCGCCACCGTCTCCGACGGGCTGCCGGGCCTGCCGCTCTCCGTCCTCGACGGGTACGGGCCGACCGGGAAGGCACTGACGGTACGTGACGGCGAGCTGCTCCTGTCCTCGGCGCCCGGCGCACCGTACCTGCCGACCGGGGACGCGGCGGCGATCCACGGTGGGCGCCTGCACATCCTCGGGCGACGCGGCGAGGTCATCAACGTGGGTGGGGTGAAGGTCGTGCCCGGCCACGTGGCCCGGCTGCTGCAGGAACATCCGGACGTCGTCGCGGTCCGCGTCTACCCGGTGCGCAGCAGCGTGCTCGGCGCCGTCGTCGGCGCCGACGTCGTCACGCCGCCGGGCTCCGACCGTGACGTGGTCGTGCAGCGGGTCAAGGCCCATGCCCGCCGCGTACTGGCCCCGGCGGAACAACCGCGTCGCGTCACCGTCGTCGACCAGCTTCCGATGGCACCCTCCGGAAAGGCGGCCCGCGGTGAGTGAGGCGCTCGGGACGGTCTTCGTCACCGGCGGTACCCGGGGCATCGGGCTGGCTGTCACCCGGCAGCTGCTGACCGTCGGTTACCGGGTGGTCGCCGTGGCGCGAACCGCTCCCCGCGAGTTCGCGGCCCTGCGGGAGTCCGTCGGCGACCCGCTGACGTTCGTCGCCGCCGACCTCACCAGCGGCGACGATCGGCTCGCGGTGGCCAACCGGCTACGGGAGTGCGCCGATCTCCACGGTCTGGTCAACAACGCGGGGGTGGCGAGCGCGGCTCTGCACGTGGCCGCCGCCCGGTCGGACATGACCCGGATGTGGCAGCTCAACGTCGAGGTCCCGATGTCCCTGTCCCAGGCGGCGGTCAAGGCGATGTACCGCCGTGGCGGGCGCATCGTCAACATCACCTCGATCGCGGCCCATCGGACCTTCCGTGGGCTCGGCGCGTACACCGCGACCAAGTGCGCTCTGGAAGGGTTCTCGAGGGTGCTCGCCGCCGAGGTCGGCAGCCGGGGCATCACGGTCAACTGCGTCGCTCCGGGCTTCATCGACACCGCCATGACCGCATCGATCGAGGACGGCCTCCGTGCCGCGATCAATCGACGGAACATGCTCAACCGGGCCGCCACCGTCGCCGACGTGGCGCGGTCGGTGGAGTTCCTGCTCTCACCCGCCGCGGAGGCCATCACCGCGCAGGTGCTCCGGGTCGACTCGGGCAGCGGCGGATGAGCACGCTGGACAAGACCGGGCAGGCGGAACAGGCCCCCCGGCCGCCGGAGGCGACGAGCCTACCGACGGAGTTCACCGACCGACGGCAGCGCTTCCGGCGCGAGGCGTTGCGTCACCACGGCGTCAACCGGGATGCCGGCGACGCGGTGGAGCTCGGCTGGCGGGCGCTACCCGGCCTGGCCGCGTTGCGGGGCCTGCGGTGGCGCAATGTGCGGGCCGCGCTGCGGGTCTCGCGCACCCGGGTTCCGGTCGTGCTCCAGTCGCAGATGAGCGAGTGTGGGGCCGCCGCGCTGGCGATGGTCCTCGCCTACTTCGGTCAACCGGTCCCCCTCGACGAGTTGCGTACCGAGACCAACACGGGCCGGGACGGGGTCGCGGCCCGCGCGATGCTCGGTGCCGCGCGGCGGCGCGGCCTGGTCGCGCGCGGAGTCCGGGTCTCCATCGAAGGGCTGCGCAACCTCCCCCCGGCGACCATCCTCTTCTGGAACTTCATCCACTTCGTCGTGTTGGAGCGGGTGACCGACACCCACCTGTACATCGTCGATCCGGCCTTCGGTCGGCGTAAGGTCAGCCTGGCCGAGGCCGGCAAGGCGTTCACCGGTGTGGCGCTGGAGTTCCATCCCCCGGTCGGCACCACGACGTCGCGGCGAGGGGCCGACGCCCGGAACCTCGGCGCGAGCCGCCTGCCGTACCTGTCGAAGTTCTTCCCGCGTACGGCCGCCTGGGTTCCACTCGCGCTGACCTCGGTCGCGCTGACCCTGTGCGGCCTGGCGGTACCGGCCGCCTCCACCTACGTCGTGCACCGGGCGGGCCAGCCCGACGAACCGGTCAGCGCCTGGCTGCTGTTCGGGGCGGCGGTGGTGCTGTTCGCGATGTACTTCTGGATGCAGACCGTCCGTCGGCTGGCCCTGCTGTCCGTGCAGACCCTCGCCGACAAGTCGGTGACCCTCGGAGCGGTCCACCACCTCGTCGCCCTGCCGTTCGACTACTTCGCCCAGCGCCACACCGGCGACCTCTCCATGCGGGTCCGGACCAGCAACGCGGTCCGTCAGATCCTGACGGGATCCGCGCTGTCGGCCGTGCTCGACGGGGTGCTGGTGCTCGTGTACGGCGGGCTCATCGTCGTCGCGGACCGGCGTCTCGGCGCGCTGGTGCTCACCCTCGCCGTCGCCCAGCTCGCTCTGCTCGCGTTCAGCTGGCGCAAGCAGGAATACCTGACCGCGGCGTTGTTGGAGGCGCAGGCGAAGAGCCACACCGAGCTGTTCCAGTTGCTGGACAGCGTGCCGACGCTGAAGGCCTCCGGGCTGGAGGGTGCCGCGGCGGAGACCTGGAGCCACACGTTCGTCGCCGAGGTGAACGCCAGGACCCGCAGCCGACGGTTCCTCGGCGTGTGCGAGGCCGCCAGCACCGCGATCCAGTTCCTCGCTCCGCTCGCCGTGCTCGCCGCCGGTCTGGTCCTGCTCGGTCGCGGCGAGATCTCCCTGTCCCGGGTGGTGGGCTTCTCCGCCCTGGCCATGGGAATGTTCGTACCGTTGGCGAGTCTGGTGCAGACCGGGCTGGAGGTCGCCGGCCTGAGGGCCACGTTGACCCGGCTCGCCGACATCCTGGACGCGCGACCGGAAGCCGGCCCGGACGCGGTGGTGCCGTCCCGGGTCACCGGCGCCATCACGCTCGACGACGTGCGGTTCGCCTATCCGGGCGCGCGGACGCCGGCGCTCGTGGACGTCAACGCACAGATCGAGCCCGGGCAGTTCACTCTCATCCTCGGTGAGTCCGGCTCCGGCAAGTCGACGCTCGCCATGCTGCTGGCGGGGCTCTACCTGCCCAGCGCCGGCACGGTGTCCCTCGACGGCACGCCGACGGATCAGCTGGACCGGCCGGCCGCGCGGCGGTCGATGGCGTACGTCCGGCAGGACGCCCGGCTGTTCGGCGGGACCATCCGGGAGAACATCGCGCTCGGCCGGCCGGAGTGCTCCCTGGAGGACGTCATCGCCGCTGCCCGGCTGGCCGAGGTCCACGACGACATCGACGCCATGCCGATGCGGTACGAGACGCTGCTCGGCAATTCCGGGGCGGGCCTGTCCGGTGGGCAGATCCAACGCATCTCCCTGGCGCGGGCCCTGCTGCGGAACTCCGAGCTGCTGATCCTCGACGAGGCGACCAGCGCCCTCGACCGGCTCACGGAGGACCGCATCATGGCCAACCTGCGCCGGACCGGGCGCTCCCTGGTGGTCGTCGCCCACCGGCTCTCCCATCCCGAGGCCGCCGACCAGATCCTCGTCATGAGCGATGGCAGGCTCGTCCAGCGTGGCCGCCACGAGGACCTGATGGCCGAGGACGGTCTGTACCGGCGCCTCGTGGGAGGTGCCTCGTGACGGCCGAGCGTTGGCTCGACCCGCAGGCGCTCGACGCCCTGCTGCCGCTGATCCTGCAGGTGCCGCACTCGCATCGGCGCTTCGAGATGGACGCTGCCACGGCCGCCGCCGAGTACCAGATCGACGGGCCGGGCCTCGACGTCCTCGTCGCCGCCGGTCTGCCCTCGGCGGCCGGCGCGGACGGCCTCCTGTTCGACGCCACCGACCTGCGCAACGTCTCGGTGCACCTGGACCCGCGCTCGCGCGGACGCAAGGTCCTCTCCTGGTGGATCCGCGAGCTGGGGCGCCCGACCGCCCATGCCCGCTACCGGATGGACTACGTGGCGCAGTGCCCGGAGCCCGGGCACGACGAGCCGTGCCGGTGGCGCCTCGCGGTGCCGGACGATGCCTGGCACGAGACGACGGCGGCACAGGACCGGGGCGGCGTGCTGCACTCGGTGACGTTCGACCGGCCGCGGACCTGGCCGGAACTGCCGACCGCGGTGCTCGACCTGCTGGCGGAGACCCGGCACATCCGGTTCCTCTGGCTGCCGGAGACGTTGCGCGCCGACAGCGCCTTCGTCCGTGACACCGGGATCGGCGACTGCGTCGGCGTGGCCCACCTGCTGGTCGAGGAGGCCCGCAGGCGGGGACTGACCGCCCGGTTCTCCTTCGGCAGGTCCCTGACCCCACCGATCTCCGCATCGCACTCGTGGGCGGAGTTTCAGGTCGACGGGGTCTGGGTCCCGGTCGACCCGGTGCTCCTGGACGCCCTGGGACAGTGGGGCATGGCCGGGCCAGAGTGGCAGCGCGACCGCTCGCTCGGTGCCATTCTCGGCCGCGTCGGACCCAGCTGGCGCGACCTGGTGACGCACGCCGGTCAGCCGGTTTTCGCGAGATTTCCAACCTACCGCGACACGGGAGGGTGACATGGTGGATTGGCCACCCGCCTTTGAACCACTCATTCGGGAGCGCAGTCGGCTGCTCAGTGCCGACTCGCCCCTGGAGCCTGACCAGAGCCTGACCGAGCTCGGTGTCGACTCGCTCGAAGTGGTCGAGTTGATCGTCAACCTGGAGACCGAGTTCGACATCGAGATCCCACCCGAGCTGCTGCAGCCGGAGGTCTTCGCGACTCCGGGCACCATCTGGAACGCGGTCAGGAGCCTGATGTGACCGGCCCCGTCGAGGAGGGACACGCGGACATGCACCAGTCGTGGGAGCGGCTCACCACGGTCGCCGCCAGGTTGAGCGACCAGGCGCGGGACCAGCGCTACCACGTCTTCGACATCTTCGACTGGCCGGCGGAACTGCCGACGGACCAGTTCTGGATGAGTCCGGAGCTGACGACGTGTTACGGCACCGCGGTGTGGGACCGCCTGTCGGATGCCGAACGGGTGCGCCTGACCCAGGCCGAGGCGGTGAACTTCTTCAGTCTCAACGTCCACCTCATCCGTGAGCTGATCGGCGAGGTGGCCGGGCGGATCTACGACACGCGGTACCCGGGCCTGTCGGAGTTCTTCCACGACTTCATCCACGAAGAGAACGAACACATGTGGTTCTTCGCCCAGTTCTGCCAGCGGTACGGGGGGAAGGTCTACAAGACCAAACGCGTCGCCGGCAACGCGATCGAGGGTGGCCCCGCCATCCGTGACCTCGTCATCTTCGGTCGCATCCTCATCGCGGAGGAGCTGTGCGACTACTACAACGCGAAGATGGCGACCGACGGCCGGCTGCCGCAGATCGCGCAGCAGATCAACGCCGTCCACCACCAGGACGAGTCGCGACACATCGCCTTCGGTCGGCAGATGATGCGGGCGCTGTACGAGGAGGCGAAGCAGAGCGCGACGCCGGAGGAGATGGCGGGCGCCGCGACGTACCTGGCCCGCTACGTCAGCTCGTGCCTGCGGGCGTTCTACCACCCCGAGGTGTACGCGGACGCCGCTCTTCCCGAGGCCCGGCGGATCCGCGCCGAAGTGCTCGGCGACGAGTACCGTCAGGAGTTCCATCGGACCGTGATGCACAAGACCAGCCGCTTCTTCGACCGGTTGGGGCTCTTCACGGAAGACGCGGTGGCCTGGTGACCGGTCAGCTGCCCCAACGTCTGCTGCACGAGTGGTTCATCGCCGGCCTGGCGATGGCGCCGGACCGGGTCGCGCTGCGGATCGGTCGCCAGGAGTGGACGTACACGGAGCTGGACCAGGTGGCTCGGCGCTGGGCCGGCGGGCTGGTCGCGTGCGGGGCGCGGAGCGTCGGCATCCTCGCGGTGCGCAGCATCGAGTCGTACGCCGGGCTCCTCGCCACGCTCTACGCCGGCGCGACGGCGGTGCCGCTCAGCCCGGGCTTCCCCGCCGCGCGTACCTGCCGGATGGCGGCGCAGGCCGGCGTCGACACGCTGATCGTCGACCGGTCGGGGGCGGCGGCGCTGGCGCACCTCACGGCGGCCCTGCCCGGCCTCACGGTGGCGGCGCAGGCCGCGACGCCGCTGGACGCCCTGCCCCGGGCCGGCTACGACGACGTGGCGTACGTGCTGTTCACCTCGGGCTCCACCGGCCGGCCCAAGGGCGCGGCGATCACGCACGCCAACATGGACAGCTTCCTGCGGTACAACCTCGACCGTTACGACCTGGGCCCGAGCGACGTGTGCTCGCAGACCTTCGACCAGACCTTCGACCTGGCGATGTTCGACCTCTTCGTGGCCTGGGGCGCGGGCGCCACTGTGGTGTCCACACCGCCGCAGGTGTTCACCGCGTTGCCGGAGTTCCTGGCCGCCGAGCGGGTGACGTTCTGGTTCTCCGTGCCCAGCGCCATCACTCTGGTGCGGCGCCGGGGCGGGCTGACCCCCGGCTCGATGCCGACGCTGCGGTGGAGCCTCTTCTGCGGTGAGGCGCTGCGCATGACGGACGCCGAGGACTGGCAGCGGGCGGCCGCCGGATCGGTGGTGGAGAACCTGTACGGCCCGACCGAGCTGACCATCGCCTGCTCCGCGCACCGGCTGTCCGAGGACTCCGCCGACCTCGCCGTGCACGGGGTCGTCCCCATCGGCGCGCCGTACCCGCATCTCAGGTACCGCATCGTCGAGGACGGCGTCGATGGCACCGAGGGCGAGCTGTGCGTGACCGGGCAGCAGATGTTCCCCGGGTATCTCGATCCGGCCGACGACGAGGGTCGCTTCCACGACGGCGACTCGGTGCGCTGGTACCGCACCGGCGACCGGGTCCGGGAGTGCGCCGGCGGTGAACTCGTCTATCTCGGTCGGGTCGACCGGCAGGTGAAGGTCCGCGGCTACCGGGTCGAGCTGGACGAGCTGGAGTGGCACGTCGGGCAGTTGCCGGGGGTGGAACGGGCCGTCGCGGTGGCGTTCGAGGCGGCCGGGCGGACGGAGCTGGCGGTGTTCTACGTCGGCACCCCGGGCGTGGACATCCGTCGCCCGATGTCCTCGATCCTGCCGGGATACATGGTTCCGCTGCTGTGCCGCGACATCGACGCCTTCCCGCACACGGCGAACGGCAAGATCGACCGTGGGGTGCTCGCCGCACGGGCCCGGGACCTCGTGGCCGGCGGACAGGTCACCCATGCGTGAGAGCCGGCTGCGCCCGCTGGCCGACTCCACCCTCGGGGCGATGCTGTCCATCCGGCGCTTCGAGTACGCGGTACTCGACCTGCTCGGCCGGGGACTGATCCCGGGCACCAGCCACACCTGCCTCGGCCAGGAGTACGTCCCGGTCGTGGTCGAGTCTTTGCTGCGCCACGACGACGAGGTGTTCAGCAACCACCGGGGACATGGCCACTTCCTGGCGCGGTACGACGATCCGGCGGGCCTGCTCGCCGAGCTCGCGGGCCGTGAGGGCGCGTTGTGCGGCGGGATGGGCGGTTCGCAGCACATCCGCCGCCCGGGCTTCATGTCCACCGGCATCCAGGGGCAACTGGTGCCGGTCGCGGTGGGCACCGCCTTCGACATGCGGCGCACCGGAACGAACTCGATCTCCGTGGTCTACGTCGGGGATGGCACCTGGGGCGAGGGGGTGGTGTACGAGGCGCTCAACCTCGCCGCGCTCTGGCGGGTGCCGATGGTCGTCGTCGTCGAACACAACGGGATCGCCCAGTCCACCCCGACCTCGGCGCAGATGGCCGGTAGCGTCGCCGACCGCTGTGCCGCCTTCGGCATCCGCCACGTGAGGGTGACCGGCATCGACGTCG
The DNA here is from genome assembly GCF_049847285.1 of Micromonospora sp. DT62. NCBI lineage: Bacteria > Bacillati > Actinomycetota > Actinomycetes > Micromonosporales > Micromonosporaceae > Micromonospora > Micromonospora sp. DT62. Next base: position 59,316 of record NZ_JBNCOB010000023.1, on the reverse strand, counting down.
ACGCCATCCGGGCCAGCCTGGCGCCGCTCGTCGCCGCCGTACGTCACGACGGGTCTCCGTTGGTGGTCGAGTTCGACACGGTGCGGCTCGGCCCGCACAGCAAGGGCGACGACACCCGCACGTCGGCGGAGCTCGAGGCCGTCGCCGGGCGTGACTGGTACCCGCACTACCGTGCGGCGTTTCCGGAGCAGGTCGACCGCCTGGACGCGGCGGCGACCGGGAAGATCCGCACCGTGGTCGAGTCGGTGCTCGCCCGACCGCTGATCGGTGCCGGTCATGGTTGAGCCGGGGGCCGAGCGGGTCGGGGAGGGCCTCAACCGTGCCCTGGCGACCCTGCTCGCGGAGAGGCCGGATCTCCATCTGGTCGGCGAGGACATGGCCGACCCGTACGGCGGCGCCTTCGGCGTCACCCGCGGGCTGTCCACCGGGTATCCCGAACGGGTCCTCAGCACTCCGATCAGCGAGCAGGCGATCGTGGGCTTCGCGGTCGGCCTGGCCCTGCGGGGCCGGGAGGCGGTGGTCGAGGTGATGTTCTCCGACTTCGCCACGCTGTGCTTCGACCAGATCGTCAACCTGGCCAGCAAGGCCGTCACGATGTACGGCGCACCGGTGCGGATGCCGCTGGTGATCCGGTGCCCGACGGGGGGCAACCGCGGATACGGGCCCACCCACAGCCAGAGCCTGCAGAAGCACTTCGTGGGCGTCCCCAACCTCGCCGTGCACGAGCTGAGCCCGGTGCACGACGCGCACGCCACACTGGCCCGGATCCTCGACTCGGGGGCTCCCGCGATGCACTTCGAGGACAAGGTGCTCTACGGCCGTCGACGGTTCGGCGCGGCGGCCGGAGACGAGCTGTTCCACTGCGAGCGGATCGGTGGCGCCTGCGACTTCGCCGTGCTGGGCGTGCGCGGGGTCGACCGGGCCGACGTCGTGGTCATCGCACCGGGCGGCCTCACCGACAGGGTGCTCGCCGGGATGCGGGGTGCCTACCTGGGTGACGAGATCGCGGTGCGTGCGGTGGTGCCGTCGCGGCTCTATCCGTTCGACCCCGCGCCGCTGGCTGCTCTGGTCGCCGGGGCCGGACGGGTGGTGGTCGTCGAGGACGCGACAGCCGGCGGCACGTGGGGGGCCGAGGTGGCCCACACCATCCACCAGCAGATGTGGGACCTGCTGTCCCAGCCCGTCCGGCTGCTCCACGCGCCGCCGAGCACCATCCCCGCCGCACCCCACCTCGAGCGTGCGGTACTGGTCCAGGCGGACGACATCCGCGCCGTGGTGACGGCGGTCGCCGGTGGGTGACATCCGGCTGCCGCGGCTCAACGCGACCGACGAGGAGTACACGCTGATCGAGTGGCTGGTCGGCGACGGGGCGCCGGTCGAGGCGGGCACCGCGGTAGCTCTGGTGGAGACCTCCAAGGCGGCGCACGAACTCGTCGCGGACGACGCCGGTGTCCTGTGGCAGCGGACGTCCGCACCGTCGACCTGCCGCCCGGGGGAGGTGGTGGCGACCGTCGGCGGGGACGACCGTCCGCCGCCGGTGCGGCAGACTGCCGATCCGGATTCGATCACCATCACCGAGCCGGCCCGGCGGCTGATGGCCGAACACGGTGTGGCGGAGGCGGACGTACGGTCGATCGGCAAGCCGGTCGTCGCGCGGTCGGACATCGAACAGCTGGTCGCCGGGCAGGCGGCGCCGGCCACGGCCGAGCGGGTGACCATGTCCGCGGCCCAGCGACGGGTCGCCCGTACGGTGTCCACCTCGCACCGCGAGATCCCCGCCGCGTACGCGGTCGTCAAGGTGGTCGCCGATCGACTGAAACAACGCCTGCGTGACGAGGCGGCGACCATCGGATTCGTCGGCATCCCGGAGCTGGTGGTCGAGGCGATCGCGGCGCAGCGGGCGGAGTTCCCGCTGTGCTACGCGCGAGCGGATAGCGATCAGGCGGCGACGGTTCGGCCGGGAGCGCACGTCGGTGTCACCATCGACGTCGGGAGGGGCCTCTACCTGCCGGTCGTCGCCGACGCCGACACCCGGCCGCTGCGGGACATCGCCGCCGACCTGTTGCGGTTCCGTCGCGCTGCCGTGCGCGGGGAATTCGCCGAGGCTGATCTGGCCGGGTCGAACATCGCGCTCACGATACATACGGACGCGGACGTCGTGCATGCGCAGCCGATCATCTTCCCGGAACACACATGCGCGGTCTCTCTCGCCTCGATGCAGCGCGAGTTGGTGCTTCAGAATGATGGTTCGGTCACCACCAGTGACTATTTCCATCTGGGTTTGGCATACGACCATCGTTTTGTCAACGGTCGGTCGGCGGTGGCGTTCCTGCGCGCGGTCAAGGCCGATCTGGAGGGCGGTTGATAGCCCCCTTGGCAGTTGTCAGTTGAACGCGACCAACGCGACATCACCCGTGGACATGACGGAGGTATCCTATGGCCCCCAGCCCGCTATGGAAGGGCTGTCGATCCGTGTGGAACCTGTGGACTTGAGTCCGCCGCCACGGCTTGCGGATCGAACCCGTCGGGTGGAGAAGGACCGAGGATGCGGAAAGGGGGTGAATCACAATGATGGAGCTTGAGTTCGAGGCCGTCGACATCCGCGAGATGGCCGACGAGGAGCTGGACGACGTCGTGGGCGCGGCCCGTTGCATGTGATTCGTCCGACCATCTGGTCGGGTGCAGTGTGACCGATGATGCGGGGAGGGGGGTGAACCAACATGACCGAGGTTACTTTCGAGGCCGTCGACATCCGTGAGATGGCCGACAGCGAGCTGGACGATGTCGTCGGCGGCCCGTTCGCCTGCCAGTAAGGCGGCAGGAGGCGCTTGGGCATCTCGCTCAGGCGCCTCCGTCCGCCTTGTCGGCGACGTGGGCGGCGGGTCCCGTGTCGCACCTGCCGGCATTGGCGGGGATCAGACGGTCACGGTCCGGAACCGGCCGTGACCGATGGTTACGGTTATGGAACGAGCCGCAGTGCCCGACCCTTTCCCAGGCGTGCCTCCTGGGCGTTTTGTTCGAGAAAAGGGGTCACCCGGTGCCGGCGATTTTTTTGTCAGAGGCATGATCACCGGCCAGCATTTGTCGTGATAGTTTCCCCCCATGGATGCTGATGTTTCTGGGGCCGTGGACACGTTCCAGCGGGCCTTTTACAAGAGCAAGGTGTGGCGTCGCCGGACATGGCTCGGCGTGGCGTGTCACCAGAATCCGATGGACATGTGGATGATCCAGGAGATCATTCACGAAACGCGACCTGATCTGATCATCGAGACCGGGACCCGACACGGTGGGTCCGCACTCTATTACGCGACCATGCTCGGACTCGTCGGTAACGGCCGGGTCGCGACGGTCGACGTCAAGCCCGAACATCTCACCGGACCGAGCGGCTGGATCGACGGCGAAGGAATGGCGGTCGACTCGCCGTACTTCGACCGGGTCGACACCATGACCGGGTCGTCCGTCGACCCTGCCGTCGTCGCCCAGATGCGGGAAAAGGCGCAGGCCGTCGAGCGGGTCATGGTGATCCTCGACAGCGACCACAGCAAGCAGCACGTCCTCGCGGAACTCGCGGCGTACGCCGACCTGGTGACGCCGGGCTGCTACCTGATCGTGCAGGACACCAACCTCAGCGGGCACCCGGTCCAGGCGGGGCCGTGGGAACCGGGCGACGGCCCCTGGGAGGCGCTCGAGGAATTCCTGCCCGATCAGCGCTTCGAAGTCGACAGGTCGAAGGAGGAACTGATGTTCACCTGGTTCCCTGGCGGCTATCTGCGACGAGTGTGAGGATGCCCGACGCGCAGTCGTCATCGCACCAGCCACCAACTTGATTCCTGACTCCCGGGGCCCTGCGGGAATCGCGACCGGGCACGGAAACAGCCCTTGGCCGATGAACTTCTTGTCCAGAGAAGGGCATCAGTGACCAAGGGCTGTTCTGGTGGCCGGTCCGTAGGGCCGCGGTGTGGCGGTCGACGGCCTGTCGCCGGCGGAGGCGTCGACGGGCGACCCGTCGGCGCTCACCGACGCGGATCGTGAGCTGCGCCGTGCCGAACCGCTGGAATCGGCGTGCCGGGGATACCGGCGGCGAGTAGCGCCCTCTTGCCGAGATCCATTCACGAGCGTAGGAAGAAGACCACGCTCCACCACCATCGTCGGCCCCTGCCTCGGACCACGGTCCGGTGCCGAAGGAGATGCGCGTGACCACACCCAGACGGCTCCGTCTCGCCGTGTCCGTGCTGGTGACCGCAGGCGCGGTCCTGCTCGGCGCGGCCGCCGCCGCGGCGCCGCCCGCGACTCCCGCACCGGCCGGGCACCAGGACTGCGACCCGATTGACCCGACGGCCTGCCTGCTGCCGTTCCCGAACGACTACTTCACCGTGCCGGACCGCAGCAGCCCGACCGGCAAGCGGGTGCGCTTCCCGGCCTCCGCGATGCCCGCCAACGCGCAGGGAACCCCGATCGACCCGACGGAATGGAACCGGCAGGACGGGTTCAGTCCCGGCTCGCCGATCCTGGTGCGGGTGCCCGGCCTCGACGCGGCGGCGACCGGGATCGCGCCGGTCACCGACATCGGCCGCTCGTTGGCGCCGGACGCGCCGATCGTGCTGCTCGACGCCCGGACCGGTAGGCGCACGCCGTACTGGGCCGAGCTGGACGCGCACGCGGCCGGCCAGCCGGAGCGGCAGTTGCTGATCATCCGGCCGGCGGTGGCGCTGACCGAGGGCACCCGGTACGTCGTCGGCCTGCGCGGCATGCGCGACGGCACCGGGGCGCTGATCCCGGCGCCGAAGGCGTTCACGGCGTACGTGACCGGCGCCGGCCTCGGCCATCGGGACCGTCGCGTCCCGCAGATGAAGCGGATCCTCGCCGACCTGACCAGGGCCGGCGTCAAGCGGCACAGCCTCCACCTGGCCTGGGACTTCACCGTGGCCAGCCGGCACGGTCTGACCGGGCGGATGCTGGCGATCCGCGACGGCGCGTTCGCCGCCCTCCGTCGGGCGGCACCGTCGTTCACCGTGACCCAGGTGACCGACTACCCGCCGGAGCAGGAGCCGCTGATCGCCCGGCAGGTGACCGGCACCATCGGCGTACCGTCGTATCTGACCGGCGACGGCGGGCCCGGCTCCCGGCTGCACTACGGGCCGACCGGCGGCGGCGGAGCGCCACCGACGCCGAACGCCCTGCCCACACCGTCCGGCGCGACGGTGGCGGCCGACTTCGTCTGCAACATCCCGCGCAGTGCCTCCGCCGCGAAGCCGGCACACCTCTCGCTCTACGGCCACGGCCTGCTCGGCAAGCCGACCGAGATCAACGCCGGCAACGTCAAGACCATGTCGCAGACGTACGACTTCACCTTCTGCGCGACCAGCTGGATCGGCATGGCCGCCGCCGACGTCCCCTACGTGGCCGGCGCCTTCACCGACCTCAGCGGCTTCCCCGCGGTGGCCGACCGGTTGCAGCAGAGCTACCTGAATTTCCTCTTCCTGGGCCGGGCGATGATCCACCCGGGCGGGTTCGCCGCCCACCCGGCGTTCCGGGACGTCACCGCACGGCCGCTGATCGACGTGGCCGGCGGGCTGCACTACGACGGCAACAGCCAGGGCGGCATCAACGGCGGCGCGCTCACCGCCATCGCCCAGGACTGGACCCGGTCGGTGCTCGGCGTGCCGGCGATGAACTACTCCACGCTGCTGCAACGCAGCGTGGCCTTCACCCCGTTCCAGACGATCATGGACGGCTACTACCCGGACAAGGTCGACCAGCAGCTGATCCTCGCGCTGCTGCAGATGTTGTGGGACCGCTCCGAGGCCAACGGGTACGCCCAGCACATGACCGACCGCCCGCTGCCGGGCACCCCGGCACACCAGGTGCTGATGCACGTGGCCTTCGGCGACCAGCAGGTTTCCCCCGCCGCGGCGGAGGTCCAGGCGCGCACCATCGGCGCCCGCCTGCACGCCCCCGCGCTCGCCGGCGGCTGGTCACCGGACGTGCGGCCGTACTGGGGCATCGCGCCGATCCGCAGGTACCCGTACACCGGCTCGGCGATGGTGGTCTGGAACAGCGGCGCGGCGTACGCGCCACCGCCGACGAACCTCGCCCCGGCCGGGCCGGAGTACGGCGAGGACTCGCACGAGTTCCCGCGCGCCCAGGCCGCGGCCCAGAGACAGAAGGCGGTGTTCCTGCTCACCGGCAAGGTGATCGACGTCTGTGGGCGGAAGCCCTGCGCGTGACGCGGTGACCCGTCGGGCCGGGCGGCGACCCGTCACGTCGGGCGGCCGACCCGGCCCGGCGGGCCCGCGCCGCGGCCCGTGACATGATGGCGCCCATGGGGAAACAGCAGGACGTCGACGGACCCGACCGTCACAGTGGGTCAGGTGCCGCCGACGCGACGGGCGGCAGCGTCGACGCGCGGCTCGCCGTCGCGCAGGACCCCGCCACGCCACAGATGACCCTCATCGATCTGGCGTCCGACCCGTCGGCCGTGGTCCGTAAGGCCGTCGCGACCCGTACCGACGCGCCCGCGCAGGCACTGCGCCCGCTGACCCGGGACCGTGACCGCGACGTCCGGGAGGCCGTGGCGAGAAACTCCTCGACCTCGATCGGCAATCTCCTGGTACTCGTCAAGGACGCCGACCGGTGGGTCCGCTGGGCCGTCGCCGGTAACCCGGCCTGCAACGAGTCGGTCCGCCGGGTGATGGCGGAGGCTTCCGACAAGGAGCTTCGCGGCCTCCTGGCGGAGACGCGTGACCTGGAGCCCGAGTTGGCCGCGCGGCTGGTCGACGACGTCTCGCCCGAGGTGCGGGAACGGCTCGCCACCCACACCCACGACCCCGACGTGATCACCGCCCTGATGGCCGACCGCACCGCCCGCGTACGCAAGGGGCTCGCCCGCAACCCGCGGACCACCGCCGCCCAGCGCAGCGCACTCGCCCAGGATCCCGTGGTGGACGTCCGCGTCGCGCTGGTGCTCGCGGTCGAGCTGGACGACGCGGATCTGCGCCGCCTGGTCGACGACCGCTCGGTGCAGGTGCGGATGGCGTTGGCGACGTCGGAGGTGGTGCCGCCGCACATCCGGCAGGCGCTCGGCGGCGATCCCGACGAGATGGTTGCCGCTGCGGCGCGGGACTTCCGCCCCGGGACGGGCAACGCCACGGTGGTGCGGGCTCCGCGCATCGGCCACCGGGCCTCCGGAGCCGGCCGGGGTCGGCCCGGCGGCGCCCGCCGCTGAGGCTGGTGGAGCCGCCGTCATCCGCCCCGCGCGCCTCGCGGCCGTCGCCCGTACCCGATTCCAGGACGCCGTCGTGTCCGGGCCGCCACGTGGCAGCACGAGGAACACCGGCGCGAACACCGGATCGTCGAGGGTGTCATTCGCAGCGGTCCTCGCCGCCCCGCCCGTACGGCTCGCAGCAGTCCGGTCGGTGCCGGAACACGATCAGGGTGTGACCGTGGCGCTCCTCGCGGTCGCCGGTCCGCTCGTACAGGCAGGCACCCCACACCACTGTCTCGCCTCGGCCGTCGACCACCTGCCCGTCGCCAGGGCCGTGCCGCAGCAACACCCTCACACCGGCGACGCTACCCCCGCTCGCCGGTGCGCCGTAAGGACTTCCGAAGCGGGACCGGGCGTTCCGGGATGGCTGCCCAGGCGAGGCAGCCCTGCGGATCCGCCCTCCTTGCCCTTGCCCTCGACACCGTAGGAGCATCGAAATGGCAAGATCAGTGCCTTCGGGCGGGTTCTCGTCGCGTGGCGGGCCCTGGTGATCCTTGCCCGCCCAGGTCTGTCAGTGTCTGCCGCCGTCGCCGGCCGAATGCGACGACCGGTTCGGTGGCTTCCGCAACCACAGCCACACCCCGGTCAGGAGGCACGCCGCGCCCAGGAACGCGATCGCCGACTCGGCCAGCTCGGGGAGGTCGTCAAGGAACGGGAACGTGTGCGAGGCGGCCAGCGCCACAAGCGCGATCAAGAACAGAAGGACGGCAAGGACCCGCTGTCGAACCATGGTTGATTGGATCACAGCGGTCGGCGCGGGGACCTCCCGCCCGGGAGGCCCCCGCCGGTCGCTCAGGCGGCGTAGATGTACTTGTTGTTCCCTACCGCCAGCACGGCCGCCGTGGAGCCGCGGACCCCGCTGTTCAGATTGCGCCAGCCGGTGTTGCTGGCCGTCTCGTGCACGTAGCCGCCGGTGACGCTGTAGACCAACTTCGCCCCGTTGAAGTGCAGCGCGGCCAGGGCCGTGC
>NZ_JBNCOB010000023.1:0-50986 GCF_049847285.1 Micromonospora sp. DT62 | reverse complement strand
GCCCTGTGCGCCGGAGACGCCGGTCCACAGGTTGCGCCAGCCCGCGTTGCTGGCCGCCTCGAAGATCCGGCCGCCGTTGAGGGTGTAGACGATCTTCGTGGTGCCCGCCGCGATCGCCGCCACCGCCGAGCCCGGAATGCCGGTGCTGATGTTGCGCCAGCCGTTCGCGCTGCTCGCCTCGTGTACCAAGCCGCCGACGATGCTGTAGACGTACTTGATCCCGTCGATCTCGATCGCCGCGATCGAGGCGGAGCTCACCCCACTGATGCCCGTGCTGATGTTGCGCCAGCCGTTGCCGCTGCTCGCCTCGTGCACCGCACCACCGACCACGCTGTAGACCAGCTTCACCCCCTTCCAGTTCAACGCGGCCAGCGCGGTGCCCTGTGCGCCGGAGACGCCGGTCCACAGGTTGCGCCAGCCCGCGTTGCTGGCCGCCTCGAAGATCCGGCCGCCGTCGAGGGTGTAGACGATCTTCGTGGTGCTCACCCCGATCGTGGCCACCGCCGAGCCGGTGACCGCGCCGGCGCTGCCGGAGATCGGTAGGGCCTGCCAGCCGTTGAAGCTGGGGGCCTCGAACACCTGACGCGACTGCTGGCCCGGATTCTGCGCGATGTAGACCAGCGGGCTGATTCTGGTGCCCGAGGGGTCGATCATGTGCCAGTGCAGGTGCGGGCCGGTCGAACTGCCGGAGCCGGGCGCGCCGGCGGCACCGCCGGAGCGGCCCACCACCGTGCCCGCGCCGACGCTGGCGCCGTCGGCGAGCGAGAACTGCGACAGGTGCATGTACTGGCTGCGGTAGCCGTCGCCGTGGTGGATCGTGACGGTGTGTCCACCCGTACCGTTGTAGGGGATGTTCTGGATGGTGCCGGCGCCGCAGGCGGGAAGTGCCGTGCCCACGCCCATGCCGTAGTCGATGCCGCCGAGCGAACCGCGGCGGAGGTGGCCCTCCCAGGTGTCGGTGACTGGGTACGCGCCGAACGGGTTGTAGATCGTCGGTGCGGCGTGCGCGGCTCCGGGAATGAGCACCCCGCCCACGGTCATGGCGCCCGCGCCCAACGCCGCGGCGCGCAGGACGCCACGGCGGCTGATGCCGGGTACGCCGTCGTCGCCGCCCCCGCAGCAACCGGATCCGTCATGCTGATTCATGGAACTCCCTCTGTGATCACGGGTGCCCACCTCCACGGCCGCGGGGGTCCGATGGCGCGGGGTGACGGTGCTGGCCGGCCGGGTCGCTCCCCGCACCGGACGATCGGCAGGTGCCGGTCGAGCCGGGCAGATCCTCGTGGACCGCGCGACTCGGAGCCGTCGGCCGATCGATCATAGTCAGTGTCATCGCGCAGGTTGACAGCGTGGCGGTCACCGATCCGACAGCCCGGCCCACGAGTGGCCGCTACGGTGGCGGGTGCCGGCCGTCACCGCAGCCCACCGGAGCCCTCGATGACCGATCCTCAGCTCAGGCGACGCATCCGGGCGGCCGTCGGCGTGGCCGCCGCGCTCCTCCTGCTGCCCGTCGCTTCCGCTCCCGCCAGCGCCGCGGCGGCCACCGGCAGCGTGACGACGACGGTCCAGGACGCCGGCACCGGTGCGCCGGCCCGCGCCTGCGTGAGCCTCGTACCGCTGGACCGCGAACGACTCGCCAGGGTGTCCATCGGCGAGAGCCAACTCGGCAGTGTCGGTGGCTGCACCGACGGCCGGGGCGGGATCGAGGTGAGCGGGGTGGAACCGGGACGCTACCGGCTCTTCGCCCAGCCCTACGAGGCTGAACGGTACGGGCGCCAATGGGTCGGCGGGAAGGGCGGCACCGGCGAGCGCCACCGGGCGTGGGTGGTCACTGTCGGCGCCGGTGCCACGACCGCCGCCCCACCGGTCCGACTCGATCCGCCCGGCCGGATCTCGGGCGTGATCTCCGACGCGGCGAGCGGGCGTCCGGTCCCGGGTGTCCACGTCGCCGTGGTGCCGTTCGTGCCGCACCCGAAGTACAGCCCCGACACGCCGATCACCGACGACACCGGCCGCTACAGCGTCACCGGGCTCGGGCCGTACGACTGGCCCCTGCGGTTCTCCGGCACGGGGATCGCGACCCAGTGGTCCGGTGGTGTCGGCAACGTCCTGCTGGCCCGGACGGTCCGGGTGCGCCCCGGCGGCACCGCCACGCTTCACCAGGCACTCCGGTCTTCGATCACCGTGGGCGGGTCGATCCGCACCGACGAGCTGGCGACCTACAGCACGGTCGTCGCCTTCGACGCCCTCACCGGGGACGTCGTCGGCGCGGTGGACGTCGGCACGTCGTACGGACTTCCGATGCTCCCCGGGCAACTGGTCAAGCTGCGGTGCGACTGCTCCTACGGGCCCGGCCGCTGGTACCCGGCCGGCGACAGGTTCACCGACGGCAACCTCGTGTGGGTGGGGCGGGCGCCGGTCGTCGCCGACTTCGACCTGACCACCGGCACCGGCGGTTGACGCTCGGCACCGCCCGCCGGTCGACGGATCGAGGCCGTGCCCGCGTTTGCCGGAGGCGCCACCGGCACCCTGCCGTCAGGTGTTTGCTGTCCACATGAGCTTCCCGTCCCACCGGCAGCGCCACCGTCGCTCCTCTCGACGCCTGGTGGCGCGCCTGGACGCGGAGCACTACATGATGCTGATGCTGATCGGGTTCGGCGGGGCGGTCCTCGGCACCCGCGCGTTCCTGGCGCTGACCGGCTATCCGCAGGTCGGCGGCGGTACGTTGCACATCTCGCACGCCCTGTGGGGTGGCCTGTCGTTGTTCGTCGCCTCGCTCGTCCCGCTGCTCGTCGTCAACCGGGCCGCGCTGCTCGGGGCGGCGCTGCTGGCCGGGATCGGCACCGGACTCTTCATCGACGAGGTCGGCAAGTTCATCACCGCCGACAACGACTACTTCTTCCCGGCCGCCGCGCCCATCGCCTACGCGGCCTTCCTCATCGCCGTGTGGCTCTACGTGCGCGCCCGGAGCACGCGGGTCGAGGGCACGCGGGCGCAACTGCACGCCGCGCTGGAACTGCTCGGCGAGGCCGTCGACGGGAGACTCGGCGAACGGGACCGGTCGCAGCTGCGGCGACGACTCGGCGCCGCCGCCGCGAGTCCGGACGACGACCGGTTGCAGCCGCTGGCCGCGGCGCTGCTGGAGCTGACGGAGCCCGGTGTGCTGCCGCCGTACGAGCACCGATCGGGACGGATCTCCCGGATCGCGGTCGCCGTGCGGGCGTGGGTGGCGCGGTCGTTGACCCGGGGTCGGCTGCGCGTCGGGCTGGTCCTGGCGCTGGGGCTACTCGGCTTCGCCACGCTCAGCGACCTCACCACGATCGTCGCCGTCGCTCTGGACCTGCGCGACGGAACCACCGAGGGTGTGCTCACCACCGCCAACGAGTTCGCCCGCGTCGACATCCAGGACCGCCGCGGGGTGCTGCTTCTGCTCGTCCGGGCGCTGCTGGACGCCGGCGTGGGAACCGCGCTCATCGTGGCCGCCGGGCTGCTGCTGCACGGGGTGGCTCGCCGCGCCGTGGAGATCGCCAGGGCCGGCCTGGTCACCTCACTGAGCGTGGTGAACCTGCTGGTGTTCTACCTCGACCAGTTCGCCGCCGCCGTCAGCGCGCTCGGGCAGTTGGCGGTCCTGCTCGCGGTGCAGCGCTACCAGCGGCTGTTCGACGAGCCGGCCGACGTCGACCGCTCCGGCGGCCCTGACGGCGACTGAACGCCTCGGGTTGTCGGGCCAGCCCACGACCCGTGCGCGAATCGCGAACGCCGCGCCGGACGCGATGTCGCCCGGGCCCGTGCTGATGTCGCCCCGGCCCATGCCGATGGCGGGCGTCCTCAACGGACGGCGTCGCCCATGCGGGTGACGGCCTCGGTGAGGATCGCCGGCGAGGTGGCGAAGTTGAGCCGTACGAAGCCCACCCCGCCGGTGCCGAAGACGTGCCCGGAGCTGAGGGCGACCCGCGCGTGGTCGAGGAACATCTTCGCCGGCCCGGCGACGTCGCTGACCACGCCGGTGTCGTCGGCCGGCTGCTCCGTGTCGACGCCCAGAGCCGTGCAGTCCAGCCAGGCGAGGTAGGTGCCCTCGGGCCGGTGGTACGGGACGGACGGGAGGTGCTTCGCCAGCAGCGTCGCGAGCAGCGCGCGGTTGGCGTCGAGGCCGTCGAGGAGGAGGTCGAGCCACGGCCCGCCCTCGCGGAACGCGACGGTGTGCGCGATGACGCCGAGGTGGCTGGGCCCGTGGCTGACCTCTTCCGGCATGCGGCGGAGGTCGGCCACGGCCTGCGGTCCGGCGACCGCGAGCGCCGCCTTGAGACCCGCCAGGTTCCAGGCCTTCGACGCGGAGACCAGGGCGAACGCGTTCTCGGCGCCGGCGACCGTGAGGTACGGGGTGAAGTGCGCCCCCGGCAGCACCAGGGGAGCGTGGATCTCGTCGGAGATCACCCGTACGCCGTGCCGGTCGGCCAGCGCCGCGACGGTCTCGAGCTCGTCGCGCCGGTGGACGACGCCGGTCGGGTTGTGCGGATTGCACAGCAGGAAGGCCGGCCGGCGGCCGTGGGCCCGCGCGTGGCGGAAGGCCTCGTCGAGGGCGGCGGGGTCCATGCGCCGGTCGGGCCCGAGCGGGGCTTCGACCACCCGCCGGTCGGCGTGGGTGACGAAGGCGTAGAAGGGCGGGTAGACGGGGGAGCAGACCACGACCGCGTCGCCGGGGTCGGTGACGAGCCGGAGCACCTCGACGACGCCCATCATCACGTCGGGTACGACCGAGGTGTGTGCGACGCGGAAGTCCTGCCAGCCCCAACGCCGTGCGGCGAAGTCGCCGATCGCCTCCGCGTACGCCGTTCCGTAGGAGTAGCCGGTGTCGCCGAGGTCGACCGCGCGGCGGAGCGCGTCGGCCACGGGGGGAGCGAGGGGCACGTCCATCTCCGCGACCCAGAGCGGGAGCACGTCGGGCGGGAACATGCGCCACTTCACGCTGGTGCGCTGCCGGAGTGCGTCGAGCGTGAGCAGGGTGAGCGGATTCCGGGCCGCCGAGCCGTCGGCGGAGGGGCCAGGGCTTGCCATACCGCCCACCCTAGGGCCAGGCGCCGCCCCCGTCCCGCCCGGCGCCCACGTCCGGCCCCGGCGCCGCTACCAGCGGTTGCGTGCCTCCTCGGCCCAGCCGACCAGCCCGTCCAGGTCGACGCGCTCGCCGTCGTCGGCCGCCGCCCAGCCGGTGAAGTGCCCGAAGCACTGGTGCGTCTCGTTGGCGAGCACACCGAAGTTCGTCCTGGCGATCTTCTCGTGGAAGGGGTGGAACTCCACGGCCACCCGCGCACCGCTGATCCGCCACGGTCGCGACCAGTCGGCGCGGTCGTACTCCCAGCGCAGCTCGTCGCCGATCTTGTGCAGCCGGCCGTCGAGGAAGAGGCCGTTCTCGGTCGAGCCGGTGCCGTCGGTCCAGCGACCGCCGAGCTGGATCGCCCGACCCGGGCCGCTGCCGGCGGCCCAGTTCCAGCGGATCGCGTACGGCCACCTGCCGCGACCGTGGTCGAGCACGGCGAAGGAGTCCGCCTCGGCGATCGGATGGGCCACCCCGTCGACCCGCAGGGTGCCGCGCACCGGCCGGCCGAGGTCCTTGACGGTGTACTGGAACCGGCGGGTGCTCCAGGGCACCACCACGCCGAGCGACTCGTGACCCGCCGGCAGCGACGCCACGAGGTCGATCTCCAGACCGGGGGCGGTGGCGCGGATGGTGGTGCCCGACGCCTCCTGGTCGATGTCGATCGAGATCCCGCCGCCGCGCGCCCGAACGGTGCCCGCCCCGCTGACCGGCGGGAAGAGGGCGCCCCGGGCGAAGGCGACCACCGCGTTCCTGTCGATCTCGGCCTTCGTCGCGCGGTCGAGCACGTAGAGGCTGTGCACCCCCGCGTAGTCCAGCGACGAGGCGACCAGGCCGACGATGTGGGTCGGCGTGACGACCCCCCAGTACTCCCAGCGCTTGTTGCGGCCCCAGCCGCGCAGGTTCGCCCGGTGCAGCGGGCGGCGGCTCCAGCCCACGGCGGCGCGATTGAGCCGCCCACCCGCGAGGCACAGGTCGACCGGCTCGGTGATCTCGTTCTCGTGGGTCACGACGGGGAGGGTAACCGGCCCGCCGCCTCTGCTGCCGGGATCAGCACGGCGGAGGTCGTGTCGCCGAGGAAGGCCCTGGTGCTGGGCCGGGTCAGTCGCCCCAGGCGTTGGAGTCCAGGAGCATGTCCCAGGTCAGGTAGGGCAGTTCGGGGTGGCGCTGGTGCAGGATCTCGCCGGGAAGGGTGGCGGCCGGGGCCTTGCGGGGATTGGCGACTGCCTGCGCCACGATCGCGTCGGTGACGGCCCGGGCCCCGCCGAGGCGGGGATGACGTCGGTGGACGCGGTCGGCGTACTCGGGTGGCACCGGGCTGTTGATGCCCATGAGGTCGATGCTGATTCCCGTCTGGGCGATGCCGATCTCCGGCGGTCGGCGACGCTGGAAGACGGGTGAATCGCGGAAGCTGCGCGTGGTGTGCATGGCGATCGCGTCCCACACCGTGTCGACCCGGCGGTCGGTGACACCCCGCTCCTCGAGGAACCGGGCGGCGAAGTCGGCGCCGTCCATCTCGAACCGCTGGTCGGAGTTGGCGCGTGCGGTCAGGCCCATGTCGTGCAGGGCGCAGATCAGGAACACGACCTCCTCGTCGTAGTCGCGGCCGGGCCGCCGACCGGCCTGCGCGGCGGCCTCGCGGGCGAACAGGAAGCTACGCAGGCTGTGGTTGCGCAGGTAGGCCTCCTGCGCCTCGCCGATCAGTCGGGCCGCCTCCTGGGCCAGCCGGGTCGACGGGAAGGACAGGTCGGCGTCCGGCGCGGTGTGGGAGGCGGCCGGGGCGGCGGGCACCAGCCCGGTGAGCATGCCGGCGCCGGCGGCCAGGCCGGTGCCGAGGGCGGTTCGCCGTGAGAAGGAAGGCGTCACGGGTACCTCATCTTTCGGGTGTCGGGTGCGTGGACCGGAAACGTTGGCGGTACTCGGCCGGGGTGATGCCAGTGCCGCGCAGGAACGCGCGGCGCATGCTGTCGTCCGAGCCGAAGCCGCAGGCGCGGGCGATGCGAGCCACCCCGTCGTGGGTGGCTTCGAGCAGGGTCTTCGCGGCCTCGACCCGGACCTGCTCGACGTACCGGGTGGCGGTCGTCCCGACCGTCCGGCGGAACAGGCGGGTGAGGTGCCGTTCGCTGACCGACGCGTGCGCCGCCATCGTGGCGAGCGTGTGCGGGGCCGCCGGGTCGGCGGCGACGGCGTCCAGGACCCGCCGCAGCGCGCTGCCGGGGGCGGCCGTGGTGTTGCCGCGGACGGTGAACTGGGACTGCCCGCCGGGGCGGTGCAGGAAGACCACGAGGTACTTGGCGGTGGTACGGGCGCGCTCCGGCCCGTGGTCGTCCTCGACCAGCGTCAACGTCAGGTCGATGCCCGCGGTCACGCCGGCCGAGGTGAACAGCGGCCCGTCCCGCACGTAGAGGGCGTCGGGCCGGACGCGGACCGCGGGGAACCGCGACGCGAGGTCGGCGCAGGCCGCCCAGTGCGTGGTGGCCCGGCGGCCGTCCAGCAGGCGCGCCGCCGCGAGCAGGAACGCGCCGGTGCAGATGGCCGCCGTACGGCGGGCGAGCCCGCTGACGCGGGGGAGTTCGGCGACGAGCGCCGGTGGGGGCTGCGCCGTGGCGAGGGAGAGGCCGGGCACCAGCAGCGTGTCGAACCGGTGCCGCACCTGGTGCAGGGCCAACTCGACGTCGAGGGGCACGCCCACGTCCGTGCGTACCGGGCGGCCGTCCACCGAGGCCAGCCGGACCCGGTAGCCGCCGCAGCCGTGCAACACCTGAACGGGCCCCGCCACGTCGAGCAGCACGACGCCGTCGTGCACCACCACGACCACCTCGCGGACCCGGGCGATCTCCACACGAGCAGTCTGGTCATCCTCTGTGGAGGGCCACAAGGACGGCCAGGCCGCAGATCCGGACATGGCGGAGCCGTCCCCCGGTCAGGGCGCCATTCGCGGCTCGCGACGCGGCAGCACCGGAGCGGGGGGAAACGCGGCGGGCAACCTTCCGCTCAGGGGGTAACCGTCACCGCGCGTCGCGCAGCCCGAGGACGTACGCCGCAGTGAGCGCGACGGCACGGTCCTCGTCATGCGACAGCTCCGCGAGGGCACGTGACGTCGTGATCCCCGGGACGTCCGCGAGCGCCTGCGTCAGCCGCCGACGTGCGGACGATCCGACCGCTGCGTGGGCGAGGCGGTCGACGAGCCCGGTGGCGATCTGGTCGGCTGCCGCGGGATCGGTCGCCAGCACGCCCAGCGCGTCGGCGGCATCGGCGTCGTTGGTCTCCTCGACGATCATGTCGATGAGCGTCGGGACCGCGGCGGCTGCACCACGCGCCCCGAGCGCCAGAGCGGCACACCTGCGGACGACGAGGTCCGGGTGCGTGAGGGTGTCCCGCAGCAGCGCCGTCGCCGCACCGCTCGGAATCTCGGCGACGGACCGGACGGCATGTTCGCGCACCTCGGCCATCGGTGAGCCGAGGCCCTCCGCCAGCAGTGCCAGGCCCTCGTCGCCCGACCGCGCCAGCGCCCACCGAAGGGCACCGGCGACGTTCGGGTCCGTCTCGCTCAACGCTGCCTCGACCAGTGCTTCCACCGGCACCGGAACCTCTTCGGCCGAGGACAGGGCCGCGCGTTGGCGCTTGCCGGCGCTCTCCGATCCCAGCGCCTGCAGGAGCGCGACGATCCGGAGGACGCCGTCCCAGCCGGCGGGTTCCGTGGCGTCGACCTGACGGAGTCGGGTGAGCAGCTCCGTCTCCGCCGCGATGCGTTCCCGCGTCCGGCGGATGAGATCGGCGACGAGCCCCGAGGGTGTGAAGCCGGGATCGTCCAGCGCGCGCCCGACCTCGCGCAGCGACAGCCCCAACGACCGCAGGCTCTCGATGTGGAGGATCCGCCGGATGTCCTCGCCCGAGTACTCCCGATAGCCGGCCCGGGTACGGCCCGTCGGCCGCACCAGGCCGAGCGAGTCGTAGTGCCTGAGCATGCGGGCGCTGACGCCGGAGCGCCGTGCCACCTCACCGATCAACAACGCCCGTCACCCCTCCTGGCCGGTCGTGCCGAGGGCTGCGATGCGCTTCGCCTCCTCGACCGCGAACTCGAATCCGGCATCCGGGTCGCGCGACAGCCGTTCCGTGGCGCTCGCGTGCTGCCGGACGCGGGGGTCGGGATCCGTCGTCGCGGCGCGCAGGATCGGCGTGACCACCTCGCCGAGCGCGATCAGCGCGCGGCTGAGGCTCAACCGTGTCGCGCGCTCGCCGCGCCCGAGCTGCGTCGCCAACACCGCGGCGAGCCCGGGTTCCTCACCTTCGGGTACGAGTGCCACCGCTGCGCGCCAGGCGCTCCGCGCCACCTCGTCGTCGGCGTCGGTCAGCAGCGCCCGGGTGATCGCCGGCCACGCCTGCCGATCCCCGATCTTGGACAGCGTGTGCAACGCCTGGCTTCGGGCCTGCGCACGCTCCGAGCGGAGTTCGTCGACGAGCTTCGGAACCGTCATCGACGACGGGTGGCGCGTGAGTGCCCAGGTGAGCATCTCGCGTACGTGGAACTCGGCTTCGATCGCGCATCGCTCGACGAGCCTGTCGACGAACCGCGGGTCCGGCGTCGTGCCGACCGCCAGCGCTGCCCGCAGCCGCGCCGACGGGTTGCCGTCCTCCAGCCGCCGGAGAACCCGCATCGTGCCCGTGTCTCGTTCCGGCATGGTCATCGGAACCACCTCCTCGGCCGCAGTGAAGAGCTTGTCACTGTGACAAGGTCAAGCGGAGCCACGCCGCGACCGGCCAGGCGGACGACCCCCTTCACGCTGCCGCAGGTTCGGACGGGGCCGGGCCGAGGCACGCCTCCTACTGCCGGGCGTCAGCCAACCGGCGGCGGGGCGGACGGCGACGTGGGGCGGGGCGTGACCGGCGGGGTCGGCGTGACCGGAGGGCCTTACGTGACGGCCGGGGCGGCGGTGGTCTCGGCGAGCGCGGTGCGGAGGACGTCGTGCAGTGGCCCGTCGGGGTGGTCGATCCAGTGCTGGATGGCGACGCGCAGGGAGGCCAGGAAGGTCGCCGCCACGACCCGGGACCGCAGCGCCCGGTCGGGGCCGGTCAACCGCTGGGCGACGTCGTCGGCGAGATCGCGCTCGATGGCGGTGTAGGCCGCGATCTGGTGCGCGACCAGGCCCGGGTGCCCGCGTAGCTGACGGCGGTGCAGCAGCCAGGAGGGCGGGGCGTTGCCGTACGCCTCGACGGCGAGGCGTTCGGCGGCCGCGCTCAGCACGGCCCACGGCGGCGCGTCGGCCGGCTGCCGGCGGACCAGTTCCAGCAGCCGGCGCAGCCGTACGGCGTCGCCGTGGAAGACCGCCTCCTCCTTGCTGGAGAAGTAGTTGGAGAACGTCCGGCGGGAGACGTTCGCGGCGTCGGCGATGGCCTCCACGGTGACCCGGTCGAGCCCGTGTTCGGTGGCGAGGCGCAGGGCTGCCTCGTGCAGGGCGAGGCGGGTGGCCGCCTTCTTGCGCTCCCGCAGCCCGGTGGTCTCCGCCATGGGCGACAGCCTACGGGGCGGTGACTCAGTTCTCACCGCGCAAACTTGCACTGTGAGCAAGATCGGCAGATGCTTGCGTGCGGCAACCATCTGCGACAAGGGGAGGGCGGCGTGGAAACTGCCGGCCGCGAGCTCGGTGCGAGGCTGTCCGAGCTGATCCGGAGCGTACGGCTGATCAAACGGCACCGGGCCGACGTCCGGCCGACCGTGCCGGTCGGCCTCGCCGGCCTCCTCATGCAGATCGAGAAGCTGCCCGCCGACTGCCACGCCCGGGAGTTGGCGGCCCGCAGCGGGCTCGACCCGTCGACCGTCAGCCGCGCCGTCGCCTCGCTCGTCAGCCACGGCCTGGTCGAGCGGCGCGCCGACCCCGCCGACAAGCGGGCCAGCCTGCTGACCGTCACCCCGGCCGGGCGGGCCGCCCTGACCGACACCTACGACTGGTACGGCCGGATCCTCGACACCGCGCTCGCCGACTGGACCCCCGCGGAGGTGGCGGCGTTCGCCACCGCGCTCGGCCGGTTCACCCGCGACATCGAGACCGTCCTCGGACACCACGACAACCTGGAGGCCGCGCGATGAGCGCACCCACCACCACGGCCGGCGACGCGCCGATGACACACCGGCAGACGCTGGAGGCCCTCAGCGGCCTGCTGCTGGTGCTGTTCGTCGCGATGCTCAGCAGCACCGTCGTCTCGACGGCGCTGCCGAACATCATCGGCGCGTTGAACGGGTCGCAGACCCAGTACACCTGGGTGGTCACCGCCACCCTGCTCACCGCGACGGCGACCACCCCGATCTGGGGCAAGCTCGCCGACCTGTTCAACAAGAAGCTCCTGGTCCAGGTCGCCATCGTCGTCTTCCTGGTCGGCTCCGTGATCGCCGGCTTCGCCCAGACGGCCGGCCAGCTCATCGCCGCCCGCGCGTTCCAGGGCATCGGCGTCGGCGGCCTCCAGGCCCTCGTCCAGGTCGCCATCGCCGCGATGATCCCGCCCCGGGAGCGCGGCCGGTACAACGGCTACCTCGGTGGCGTCATGGCGGTGGCGACGGTCGGTGGCCCGCTGCTGGGCGGGCTCATCGTCGACACGTCCTGGCTCGGCTGGCGCTGGTGCTTCTTCGTCGGGGTCCCCGTCGCCGCCATCGCGCTGGTCCTCCTCCAGTTCACCCTGCGCCTGCCGACGGTCCGCCGCGAGAACGTCAAGATCGACTACCTGGGCGCGGCCCTGATCGCCGCCGGCGTCAGCGTGCTGCTCATCTGGATCTCCTTCGTCGACGACGCGTTCGCCTGGGCCTCCTGGCAGACCGCCGCCATGGTGGGCGGTGCGGTCGCGCTGCTCGCCCTGGCCGTCTGGGTGGAGTCGCGGGTGGACGAGCCGGTCGTCCCGCTCGATCTCGTCCGCCAGCGGACCACCGCCCTGGCCATCCTGGGCAGCCTGGCGGTCGGCATGGCGATGTTCGGCGGCGCCGTCTTCCTCGGCCAGTACTTCCAGATCGGCCGCGGCTACAGCCCGACCGAGGCCGGGCTGCTCACCATCCCGATGATGGCCGGCGTCCTCGGATCGTCGATCATCGCCGGCCGGCTGATCACGAAGACCGGGAAGATCAAGCCGTACATCGTGTTCGGCGCGATCGTGCTCGTCATCGGGTTCGCCCTGCTCGGCACCATCGACCACGAGACCTCGCTGGTGCTGGTCGGCGCGGCCATGTTCATCGTCGGCGTCGGGGTCGGCATGACGATGCAGAACCTCGTCCTCGCCGTGCAGAACACCGTCTCGCTCCGGGACATCGGCGCGGCCAGCTCGACCGTCGCGTTCTTCCGCTCGCTCGGCGGCACGATCGGCGTGTCGGTGCTCGGCGCGGTCCTCGCCCGGCGGGTGACCGACCAGATCACCACCGACCTCTCCGCCGCCGGTATCCCCGCCTCCGGCAGCGCGGGAGCGGGCAGCCTGAACCTCGACGCCATGCCCGGCGCGGTCCAGCAGATCGTCCGCGCGGCGTACGGGGACGCCACCGGCCACATCTTCCTCATCTCCGCCGCGATCGCCGTCGTCGGCATCATCGCCGCGGTCCTGTTGAAGCCGGTCGGCCTGCGCAGCAGCCTGGACCTGCCCGATCCCGCCAGGTCGACGGCCGTGGCCGCCGACGCCGTCGACGGTGCTCCGGCCTTCGACCAGGTCGCGGTGGACGCCGCCGGTCGGGAGGCGCCGGCGCGCCGCTGACGCGGAGCCCACGACGGCGGGGCCGCCACCATCCTCGGATGGTGGCGGCCCCGCCGTCGTCGGGCACCCGAAGGGCCGGTGCCATCGCCCCGATCCCGCCGGTCACGGTCGCCGCCCGCACGGGTGGCCCTGCGGAGAGACGACGGTGGGGAGGGACGGTGATCCGTCCCTCCCCACCGCCGACCGTGCCGCTCAGGACAGGAACTTGTCCAGGGCGGCCTCGATGCTGCCGGAGTCCGGCGCCGCGTGCGACTTCATGGTGGTCTTGTTGTACGAGATGAAGCTCGGGCAGCGCGCCGCCGGGGCGCTGATGGTGCCGCCGTCGCCGATCTTCTCGCCGGTCTTCGCGGCGTAGAAGGTCAGGGTGTAGCGCGACGAGATGTAGTCGATGGTGACCTGCTTGCCGGCGCTGTCCTTGTACTGGCACTTCTTCGGCGCGCCCTCGCTGCCCTCGACGAACTTGAGGCAGCCGACCACGGACACCGTCTGGAAGTCGGCGCTCTTGGCGTAGTACGGCTTGTTCGAGGCGACCGACTTCGACGACCAGAAGTTCGGCCGGTCGGGGTTGTTCGAGAACGTGTACGCCTTGGCGCCGGACGGGCCGTTGTAGGTGGCCGCGTTCAGGATCTGGCCGCCGTCGCAGACGTTGGACAGGTCGCTGGAGTAGCGGGCGGTGACCGCGTTGTTGCTCGGCTCCTGCGTCTCCTGCTGCCCGGGGGTGGGGGAGGCGTCCGTGCCCGGCGTGCTGCTGGTGCTGGCGTCGGGGCTGGGACCACCGGTCGCGACGATGGTCGGCTCGTCGTCGTCACCGTTGACGAGGACGAGGCCGATGCCGGCGCCGCAGATGGCGAGCACGAGGACCACCGCGCCGGCGACCAGTCCGATGACCAGGCCCTTGTTCGACTTCTTCGGCGGCGGGAAGGGAGCGCCGAACTGCGGCGCCTGCGCTGGCTGCCCGTAACCCGGGTACCCGCCCTGCTGCGGCGCCGGCGGGCCGCTCCAGGGGGTGACGTTCGGGTCCGGCTGCTGCCCTCCGTACGGAGGGTAACTGTCGCTCATGTGAAGCCCTTATCGCTGTCGACGTGTGCCCAGGCACGGGATCAGGGATCAGGGTAGTGAGCGCCGCAAACCGTGACGATGGGCGGCTGAATTCGATAGAGGCACAGTTCGGTACCGACGGCGTCACGCGTGACTCTGCGTACGAGTTACGGCTCAGTATGTGGCGAGATGCCCATGCATCCGGGCGTCGCGGACCGCGTGGATCCGGGCCGCCGGAAGGGAATTCCGTTGTGCGGCCCCCGCTGCGGCCCGCTGGGCGGGCCCGGGTCGGCAGTGTGACCAGGATCACTCAGGTGTGGGCCGAGACGTAGCCGACATTCGGCTAGGAAGGCCGCGGCTGCCGGCCCGGACGCCTGTTCGGGCGTCCGGGCCGACCGCGCCGGTGCGGCGTGCGGGTGTGGCGGATGTCAGGCGGGCGCGCAGGTCACCGTTGTCGTGGCGGCGTCCCCGGTGGTGCTGCCGAGAAAGCCGAAGGTGGCCTGCGCGCCGGGGGCGAGGGCGCCGTTCCAGTCGACGTGGCGGGCGGTGACCTCGGCCCCGGTCTGTGTCAGCCGGGTGTTCCAGGACTGGCTGATCCGCTGGCCGTCGGTGAACGCGAAGCGGACGGTCCATCCGGAGATCGGCGCGGCGCCGGAGTTGCGTACCGTCACCTCGCCCTGGAAGCCGCCCTGCCACTGGCCCACCACCCGATAGCTCGCGGCGCAGCCGCCGGCCGGACCGGTGGGCGTCGGCGTCGGGCTGGCGGTCGGCGTCGGGCTGGCGGTGGGCGTCGGAGTGACGCCGCCCAGCGCCGCGGCCAGGGCCGGGTACCAGCGGTCGGCCATCTTCTGGTCGCCGGCCGCGTTCGGGTGCACGCCGTCGTAGGTGTCGGTGGCCGTGCTGAACCCGGTCCACTGGTCGACCACCACCACCGGCGAGGCGGGGGTGCCGGTCGCCGCCGCCCAGCCGTCGATCGCGCCGTTGAGGGCCGTCACCCGCTGGCCGCACTCCGGGCACGTGGGCGGCGCCATGGGGATGATCTTCGCGACGAGGACTCTCATCGCCGGGTTGCTGGCCCGCATCTGGTCCACCAGCCTGCCGTACGCGGCGAGGATCGTGGCGGGCGGGATGTTGCTCCACACGTCGTTCGTGCCGAAGTGCATCAGGACGATGTCGGGCCGGGTGGCGGCGAGCCAGCCCGGCAGCAGGTTCTGGTTGGCCACGTTGGTCACCAGGTAGCCGCCGTGCCCCTCGTTGTCGCCGTCGTGGGGCTGGCCGCAGCCCTGCGGGCCGAGCGTCCCGACGAAGTCGACGTCGGTGTGGCCGGTGGCCTGGAGGCGGTTCCAGAGCACGGAGCGCCAGCAGCCGGGGGACCCGGTGATCGAGTCGCCCAGCGGCATCACCCGTACGGGCGCGGCGACCGCCGGCAGCGCGGGGGAGGGGGCGGTGAGCCCGGCGGCGAGGGTGAGGGGGATCGCCGCCAGCGCGGCGAGCAGGGCGTGGAGCAGGGGCCTTCGGAGCATGGTGGAGGAACTCCTGTCACAGGTCGAGGTGCGGTGTGTGACGGCCCGGTTCTCCCCCGACAGTCAACCAGCAAAGTTGACGTATCTCAATGGAATCCCGTTTCACGCAAGGCATTCACGACCAATGCTTCTCAACATCTTCCTCATATCGTGAACATCAACAAAATTTACGATCATGAATGTGGAGGCTAAGGTTTGCTCATCGTCCAGACCGCCTGTCGGGTGTGCCACGAGCCACCCGGGGGCCACCACAGTAGGAGGACCGGGAGATGTCACTCCCTCGCACTCATCGGCGGACCCTCGCCGCTGCGGCCAGCGTGTTCGCCAGCGCCGCCATGGTCACCACCATGATCGGCGCGCCGGCGGCGGCCTCGGCCACCGGCGAGATCCTCAGCGCCGGTGGCGCGACCGCCGTGGCCGACAGCTACATCGTGGTACTCAAGGACACCAGCGTCGGCGGTCGCGCCGGCACCCGGCAGGGCGCGGTGAAGAGCACGGCGGGCTCCCTCGCCGCCCGCTTCGGCGGCAGCGTCGGGCACGTCTACGGTGACGCGCTCAACGGCTTCGAGGCGAAGCTCTCCGAGCGGGCCGCCAAGCGCCTCGCCGCGCACCCCGACGTCGCCTACGTCGAGCAGAACCACACCGTGACGATGACGGCCACCCAGAACAACCCGCCGTGGGGCCTGGACCGCATCGACCAGCGGAACCTCCCGCTGAGCCGCACCTACACCTGGAACAGCAGCGGCACCGGCGTGACGGCGTACATCATCGACACCGGCATCCGGACCACCCACGTCGACTTCGCCGGTCAGGCCGTCGACGGCTACGACGCGATCGACAACGCGCTGCCGGCCGCCGACTGCAACGGCCACGGCACCCACGTCGCGGGCACCGTCGGCGGCAACACCTACGGCGTGGCGAAGGACGTCCGGCTGGTGGCCGTCCGCGTGCTGAACTGCCAGGGCAGCGGCACCTGGGCGCAGGTCATCGCCGGCATCAACTGGGTGACCTCGAACCACCAGGCGGGCCAGCCGGCGGTGGCGAACATGAGCCTCGGCGGTTCGACCAACGCCTCCCTGAACACCGCCGTGGCGAACTCGATCGCCGACGGCATCACCTACGCCGTGGCCTCCGGCAACTCGAACGCCAACGCCTGCAACTTCTCGCCGGCCTCCGTCCCGACGGCGCTGACCGTCAACGCCTCGCAGAGCAACGACGCCCGCGCCTCGTTCTCCAACTACGGCACCTGCACCGACCTGTTCGCCCCCGGCGTGGGCGTGCTGTCGGCCTGGTCCACCAGCGACACCGCCACCTCGTCCATCAGCGGCACGTCGATGGCCTCGCCGCACGTCGCGGGGGCGGCCGCCCGGGTGCTCAGCGTCAACCCGAGCTGGACGCCCGCCCAGGTCCACTCGTACATCGTCAGCCAGGCCACCCCGAACGTGATCACCAGCCCCGGCACCGGTTCGCCGAACCGCCTGCTCTACCTGGCTCCCACCTTCTGACCGACACCGTCGGCACACCGGCCCCGGGGCGTCCGCGCCCCGGGGCCGGCGCGCGTGCGGAAGAGGTCGACGGGTGTCCATGTTGCGGGGAGCCCGGGGCGCGCCTAAGCTGCCGTCAGTGGGAGCGCTCCCGGGCCCGTGGGCGGGGATCTGACGCGAGGCTCCCGGCCCGACGACCCGCCTGCGGGCCGTCGGCGTACGAACTGCCGTACCCGTCCGGGCGGACGTGGCGTCCCGCCGCCCTGCGCTGCCGGCACCCCACCACCGATCGGAAGTGAAGGCACCCGCATGAAGCTCCTACCGCGCCCGTCCCGGCGCACCCTGGTCATGGCCGGCGCGGTCGGCGCGCTGACCGTCGCGGCGTCGGCCGCCGTCCCGGTCGCCAGCGCCCAGGCCGCCACCGGCTGCGCCGTCACCTACACCACCAGCAGCTGGTCCGGTGGCTTCACCGCCAACATCACGATCAAGAACCTGGGCGACGCGGTCGACGGCTGGACGCTCGGCTTCGCCTTCCCCGACGCCGGCCAACGGGTCGGCCAGGGCTGGTCGGCGACCTGGAGCCAGGCCGGCGCCGCCGTCACCGCGCGCAGCGTGAGCTGGAACGGCGCGCTGGCGACCGGGGCGTCGACCAGCGTCGGGTTCAACGGCACGTGGAGCGCCGCCAACCCCGCGCCGACGGCGTTCACCCTCAACGGCACCGCCTGCACGGGCGCGACCACGCCGACCACCCCGCCGGCCCCCACGACCCCGCCACCGACCACCCCGCCGCCCACGACCCCGCCGCCGGGCGGTCAGACGCCGGTCGCGATCAACGGCCAGCTGCGGGTGTGCGGGGCCAACCTGTGCAACCAGTACGGCCGGCCGATCCAGT
This sequence comes from Micromonospora sp. DT62, assembly GCF_049847285.1. Classification (NCBI taxonomy): domain Bacteria; kingdom Bacillati; phylum Actinomycetota; class Actinomycetes; order Micromonosporales; family Micromonosporaceae; genus Micromonospora; species Micromonospora sp. DT62. The sequence continues at coordinate 33,232 of NZ_JBNCOB010000023.1, read as the reverse complement.
TGCGCGGCATGAGCACCCACGGCATCCAGTGGTTCGCCCGCTGCTACAACGACGCCTCCCTCGACGCGCTGGCCGACGACTGGCGGGCCGACCTGCTGCGCATCGCCATGTACGTCCAGGAGGACGGCTACGAGACCGACCCGGCCGGCTTCACCAACCGGGTCAACGCCCTGGTCGACGAGGCCGAGCAGCGCGGCATGTACGCGCTTGTCGACTTCCACACCCTGACGCCGGGCGACCCGATGCACAACCTCGCCCGGGCCAAGACCTTCTTCGCCGCCGTCTCCGCCCGCAACGCCGCCAAGAAGAACGTCATCTACGAGATCGCCAACGAGCCCAACGGCGTGAGCTGGGCGACCATCAAGAGCTACGCCGAGCAGGTCATCCCGGTGATCCGCGCCAACGACCCGGACGCGGTGGTCGTGGTCGGCACCCGCGGCTGGTCCTCGCTGGGCGTCTCCGACGGCTCCAACGCCAACGAGGTCATCAACAACCCGGTGAACGCGACCAACGTGATGTACACGTTCCACTTCTACGCCGCGTCCCACCGGGACAACTACCGGGCCGAGGTGGAGCGGGCCGCCGCCCGGTTGCCGCTGTTCGTCACCGAGTTCGGCACGGTGGACTACACCGGTGACGGTGGGGTCGACGCGGCCAGCAGCAACGCCTGGCTCGACCTGCTGGACCGCCTCAAGATCAGCTACGCGAACTGGACGTACTCGGACAAGGCCGAGGGCAGCGCCGCGCTGCGGCCGGGCACCTGTGCCGGGAGCACCTACACCGGCCCGGGCGTGCTCACCGAGTCGGGCGCCCTGATCCGGGACCGCATCCGTACGCCGGACAACTTCCCCACCGCCTGATCCCGTATTCGCGCGAGGCCCCGCCGCACCCGGCGGGGCCTCGCCGCGTCGTCAGGCGGGGTCCGGGCCGTTGCGCTCAGGCGGGTACGGCGTGGTCCGCCTCGAACCGCTCCCGGGTCAGGAACGCCAGCTGGGCCCGCTTGTCGGGCATGTCGATCTCGTCGGCGAAGGTGAAGCCCTCCCGCCGCAGCCGGTCGAGCGCGCGCTCGTTGCGGACGTCGGGCTCGACGACGATCCGTAGCCGGCTGGGATCGGCGAACAGGTAGCGGGCGAGGGCGGGGCCGATGGCGGTGGTGAGGCCCTTTGGCGGGCGCCTCCCGGGAGCGAGCAGCAGGTGCATCCCGATGTCGCCGGGCCGCACGGTGTAGCGCTCGCCGACCGGGTCCGCCTCCGGCTGGTAGGTCTGGAACAGGCCGATCGGCGCGTCGCCGAGCATGATCAGGTACGCGTGGTGGGTGTCGAGGCCGTCGACGAACTCGTAGACCTCCCGCACCTCGTCGACCGAGTGCGAACCCATGCCCCAGAACGCCGCCCAGGGCTCGGTCACCCAGCCGTGCACCAGCTCCGCGTGGGCCTTCGGGTCCAGCGCGACGAGCGACAGCTCGCCGAAGCCGGGGATGTTCTCCTGGTATGTCACGGTGTCGCGTCTCCTGGTTCTGGGGTGAGTTCTCGCCAGTCGGTGACCACCGGAACCAGCTCGCCGCCGGCCCACAGAGGCAGTTGGTCGTCGAAGTGCGGGTCACCGGGGCGCCCGGACGCGCCGAAGGGGACGATCCAGCGGCTCTCGGCGCGGTCGGTCAGGTCCCACACGTAGCGGGCCACCGGGCCCCGCCAGCACGCGTCGGACACGCCGGGCACGCTCGACGTGGCCAGCACGCAGTCGGCGTCGCCGGCCAGCGCGACCCGCTCCCGCATGCCCCGTACCGCCTCGTCGGTGGCCGCCGCCACGCCGAGGTGGACGGGGTGTAGCACGTGCCGCCGGCCCCACGGCCCCGGCGGGTCGCCCGCCGCGACGTCCTCGAGCGCCCCGGCCGCCACGGGACCGATCTCGCCGCCGAGGCGGTGCAGCCCGGTGGCCACCCCGTCCAGGGCGTGCCCGATGCGGGACAGCGGGTCGGTCCACGGCGCGAACAGGCCGTCGAACGCGCTCGGAGCGTCGCGCAGCGGGCGCAGGCACGGGTGGTCGTACAGCCGGCGGGCCAGGGCCGCGCGCCAGGCGGCCCAGGCGCCAGCGTCGGCGCTGTCGGCCCGCATGTGCCCGTCCCACGTGGTCAGCCGGTCCCGCAGCCGCCGGGCCGGCCCGCTGAGCCCGCCGGGGTCGACCCGGTCGAGCAGGCCGCGCAGCGCCCCGGCCGCCAGCCGGGTGTCCATGTGTACGGCCTCCGTCCGGGCGCCGTCGGCGAGCAGGGCGCGGATGCGGCGGGCCCGGTGCGGCGGGGCGAAGCCGGTGCCGAGGTCCGCCACGTCGGGGCGGCGGTCGTTGGCGCAGACCGCGAACCCGTCGACGGTGGTGCGGCGCGGCTCGGCGTAGCCGCCGTGCCACCGGTACCGGGGATCGTCGCCGGGCACCGGCTCCCGGCGGCACCGGTCGTCGCGGAGCGGGACGAGGCCGGCGACCAACTGGTGGACCGTTCCGCGCCGGTCGGCGACCAGGACGCTGTTGACCGGCTCGACCCAGTCGCGCAGCGCGTCGGCCACGTCGTCGGCGCTGCGGGCGCGCAGCAGCGGCAGCAGCGCGTCGAAGCCCAGGCGCTGCTCGACCCGGCTGGGAGTACGCAGGCTGATCGCCTCGCCGGTGTTCCGGTCGTGGTCGACGACCGGCCCGCGCGGCGTCTCGATCACCTCCACGGACTCCGGTTCGCCGCCGCGGACCTCGATCCGCTCGACGTGCCGGTGCGCCGGTGCCCAGCCGTCCGCCTCGCGGACCAGCACCCGGTCGCCGTCGCGGCGCAACTCTTCGCGGTAGAGGTCCTGGTAGTCGGCCATCGCGTTGGTGACCGCCCAGGCGACCTCGCCGGCGTGTCCGAAGTGGGGGAGGCCGGGCACGCCGGGGAACGCGAAGCCGAACACGTCGAACTCGGGGCAGGCGAGGCGCACCTGCTGGTAGATGCCGGGCAGTTCGAGGATGCGGTGCGGGTCGCCGGCGATGACGGGCGCCCGTCCGGTGCCGGGGTCCCCGGGTACGGCCCAGGCGTTGCTGCCCGACCCGTCGGGGCCCTCGACGGCGAACAGGTCGGTCGCGGACGGGCCGAGGGTGGCGGCGACATGGGCGTGCCACAGCTTGTTGGGGAAGGTGGAGAAGAGCACGTGCTGGACGAGGAAGACCCCCAGCGGCGACCACGGCCGCCACCGGCCCGGGGCGCAGCCGACCGCCGCGAACTCGGGTGCCGCGGCGGCGCCCTCGGCGAGCCCCTCGTTGACCCCGTCGACGTAGGCGGTGACCCACCGCCGGGTGGCGGGGGCGAGCCCCTCGAAGCAGCGCCGGGCGGTGGCGTCGAGACGGGCCCGGCGGGCGAAGCGGTCCCAGCCCAGTTCGGCCGGGCCGACGTGCTCGGCGAGCCGACCCTCGGAGCGCCACCGCTCCACTTCGACCTGCCACGCGCGGTCGACGGCGGCGACCCGCCCCTGCAACCGGGCGAGCCCGTCGACGCTGCCGGCGCGCAGGTGCGGGACACCCCACCGGTCGCGATGGATGCCGGTCATCGTCGCGCCGGGCGGATCAGCGGTCGTCCCACCTGCCACAGGAATGTCAACTTAGGCTACCCTCCCCTAACTGAGGCAGACCTTACCTGGAGGGGTGCGTGAAGCGAAACTGGGAAGCGCTGGTGCTCAAGGCGATGGGCGGCCGCGAATTCCGGCTGACCGTGCTCGGCACCGAGGCCGTCGGCGAGCACTACCGTCGACTGCGCATGGACGGCGGCGGGCTGCTGGAGGCATGCGGCGTGCACCCCACCATGTGGGTGCGGCTGTGGTTCGACAACGAGGGCAAGCCGCACCAGCGCGCGTACACCCTCGTCGACCCCGACCCGGAGACCGGCCGCTTCGACCTGGAGTTCGCCATCCACGACGGATGCGCCGCCCGGTGGGCCGCCGCCGCCCGGGCCGGCGACACCATCGAGGCCACCGTGCAGGGCACCGCCTTCAACCTGCCGGACCCCGCCCCGCAGCACCTGTACCTGGTGGGCGACGCCGCCTCGCTTCCGGCGGTGAACAGCCTGCTCGCCGCGGCCCCCGACACCCCGGCGACGGTCTGGCTGGAGTACGCCCACGAGGGCGAGAAGGAACTGGCGCCACGCGCCCACGCCAGGCACCAGGTCACCTGGGTGCCGCGCCGCGACGAGGGCCAGCACCTGGTCGAGACCGTCTGCGCGGCCCTGCCCGCCGCCGAGGACGCCCACTACTGGGTGGCCTGCGAGGCGGCCAGCACGCGCGGCATCACCAAGCACGTACGGCGGACGCTGGGCGTCGGCAAGCACCAGCTCACCTCGCTGGCCTACTGGAGCGCCCGGTGAGAGGTCGGCTCGGCACGCTGACCGCGCTCTACGTCACGCAGTACCTCGGCATCGGCTTCATCACCGTCGGGCTGACCGCCATCCTGCGCGACGGCGGCACCTCCCTCGACACGCTGGCGCTGTTGCAGTTCGTCGGCCTGGTCTGGCCGATCAAGTTCCTCTGGGCGCCCGTCCTCGACCGGTACGGCTCCCGCCACCGTGGTCACTACCGGTCCTGGCTGCTGGTGCTCCAGGGCGGCCTGGTGCTGGCCCTGCTGGCGCTGCTGCCGTTCGACCGCCCGGCCGCGCAGCTCGGCCCGGTCGTCGCGATCTGCGTCGCGTACGTGTTCCTCTCCGCGACGCAGGACATCGCCGTCGACGCCGTCGCCGTCCGGCTGCTCTCCGAGCGCTCGCGGGGGACCGGCAACGGCATCCAGGTCGCCGCGAGCTACGTCGGCAACCTGCTCGGCGGCGGCGCCTGCGTGGTCGTCTACGACCGGTTCGGCTGGGCGCCCGCGATCCTGCTGCTCGCCGCCCTGACCGCCGTCGGCCTGCTGGTGGTGTGGCGGTTCCGGGAGCCGGACCGCACCGACCGCGTCGCCAGCGCCGGTGCGGCGTACCGGGCGCTGCTGTCGGTGCTGGGTCAGCCCGGCTGCCGCCGGTGGACCTTCGGGGTGGTGCCGCTGGTCTACATCGGCGCGGGCGCGACGTACGCCCTGGTGACGCCGGCCCTGGTGGACGCGGACTGGTCCCTGGCGCGCATCGGCGTGGTGACCGGCGTGGTGACCAGCCTGCCGGCCATCGTGGCCGGCCTGGTCTCCGGAGCCGCGATCGGCCGGTTCGGGCGAGGTCGCGTGCTCGTCGCCGGGGGAGTGGCGCTCGCGCTGTCCACGGCGATGCTGCTGCCGTTGCTGAACGGCCGGGCCCCGCTCGCCGGGACGGTCGCCGCGCTCTGCTGCTTCATGGCCGCCTACACGATCGCCAACGTCGTGCTCTACACGGTCAACATGGACTACTCCCGGCCCGGCACGGGCGGTACGGACTTCACGGTGCTGTCGTCGTTCGGGCTGGTCTGCTCGTTCGTGGCGGCCTCCGTCGCGCTGGCCGCGGCCGAGGTGTTCGGCTATCCCGCGGTCGCGGTGGCCTCCGTCGTCCTGGTGGCGCTGGGCGTCGCGCTGGGCCTCGGGCACCAGCGGCGGTTCCCGCCCCGATCCGTTGCGGTGCCGGGGGAGCGCGAGTTGTCGAAGGTGTCCGGCTGAGTGATATCGCTCAATGTGGGCAACGATGTTGACACCTCGTTAGGTTAGGGTAACCTAAGCTCGCTCGATCACCGGATGCGGGCGGATGGTGACATCCCGCCATCTCGCCGTACCGTCCATTCCCGACCGTTGAGGACCCGCATGAGCCTGCCCGGATCCGCCGTCCAGGTGCCTTCGACCGGGGTGACCCCCGCCTCCGAGGGCGCCCGCGCCCACCTCCTCACCGCCGGCACGGTGGAGGACTACCGGCGCGTGCTGGCCGAGGGGATCGGCCGGGTCGCGACGCGGATGGCCGAGGTGGACCGGCCGTTCACCGGCGTGACACCGGACGAGCTGGTGCCGCGGATCGCCGGCATCGACCTGGACCGGCCGCTGGGCGACAGCGGCGCCGCGCTCGACGAGCTGCACGACGTCTACCTGCGCGACGCCGTCTACTTCCACCACCCCCGCTACCTCGCGCACCTCAACTGCCCGGTGGTCATCCCCGCGCTGCTCGGCGAGGCGGTGCTCAGCGCCGTCAACTCCTCGCTGGACACCTGGGACCAGAGCGCCGGCGGCACCCTGATCGAGCGCCGGCTCATCGACTGGACCGCCGACCGGATCGGCCTGGGGCCGGCCGCCGACGGCATCTTCACCAGCGGCGGCACCCAGTCCAACCTCCAGGCGATGCTGCTGGCCCGCGAGGAGACCTGCGCGAACCTCGTCGGCCGGACGACCGAGCGGCAGTCCCGGCCCGAGCTGTTGTCGCGACTGCGCATCATCACCTCGGCGGCCGGTCACTTCAGCGTGCAGAAGGCGGCCAAGCTGCTCGGCCTCGGCGCCGACGCGGTGGTCACCGTCCCCACCGACGCCGACCGGCGGATGCGCACCGCCGACCTGGCCCGGGAGATCGCCCGGTGCCGGGAGGAGGGGCTGACGGTGATGGCCGTCGTCGCCACCGCAGGCACCACCGACTTCGGCACCATCGACCCGCTGCCGCAGATCGCCGACATCTGCGCCGCCGCCGGCGTCTGGCTGCACGTCGACGCCGCGTACGGCTGCGGGCTGCTGGTGTCGCCGACCCGGCGGCACCTGCTCGACGGCATCGAGCGGGCCGACTCGGTCACCGTCGACTACCACAAGTCGTTCTTCCAGCCGGTCAGCTCCAGCGCGCTGCTGGTGCGCGACCGGCGCGTGCTGCGGCACGCCACCTGGCACGCCGACTACCTCAACCCGGCGCGGATGGTCGAGCAGCGCATCCCCAACCAGGTCGACAAGAGCATCCAGACCACCCGCCGCTTCGACGCCCTCAAGCTCTGGCTGACCCTGCGGATCATGGGACCGGACGCGATCGGCGAGCTCTTCGACGAGGTGGTCGACCGCGCCGCCGCCGCGTGGCAGCTGCTCACCGGGGACCCCCGCTTCGAGGTGGTGACCCGCTCGCAGCTGAGCACCGTGGTCTTCCGCTACCTGCCGGCCGCCGCCGGCCGGGAGGTCGTCGACGACGCCAACCTGTACGCCCGCGAGGCGCTGGCCGCCTCCGGCGCCGGGCTCGTCGCCGGGACCAAGGTCGACGGCGCGCACTACCTCAAGCTCACCCTGCTCAACCCCGAGACCACGATGGACGACATCGCCCACGTCCTCGATCTCATCGCCGAACACGCCGGCTGGTACGCCCAGACCAGGGCCACCGCCGAGCTGTCCTGCCCAGTCGGCTGACGATCCGCCCCCCGCTCTGGAGAACCGCATGTCGACGCACGACTTCATCGCCGTCGGGCTGGGCCCGTACAACCTGGGCCTGGCCTGCCTGACCGAGCCGATCGACGAGCTCGACGGGATCTTCCTGGAGGCGCGGGACACCTTCAGCTGGCATCCCGGGATGCTGCTGGAGTCGACCCGGCTCCAGACGCCGTTCATCGCCGACCTGGTCACGCTCGCCGACCCGACCTCGCCGTACTCCTTCCTGAGCTACCTCAAGGAGTCCGGGCGGCTGTACCCGTTCTACATCCGGGAGAGCTTCTTCCCGCTGCGCAGCGAGTACGACGACTACTGCCGCTGGGCCGCCGGCAAGTTGGGCAGTGTCCGGTTCGGTCAGCAGGTCACGGCGGTCGGGTTCGACCCGGCCGACGAGCACTACACCGTCACGGCCACGGTGGCGGCCACGGGCGAGTCGGTCACCTACCGGGCCCGGCACCTGGTGCTCGGCACCGGCACCCCGCCGTACCTGCCGGACGCCTGCGCGGGCCTCGGCGGCGACGCCATCCACAACTCGCGGTACCTGGAGCACCGGGCGGCGCTGCGCGCGAAGCGGAGCATCACCGTGGTCGGCAGCGGGCAGAGCGCGGCCGAGATCTACCACGACCTGCTCGGCGACATCGACACGTGCGGCTACCAGCTCAACTGGGTGACCCGGTCGCCCCGGTTCTTCCCCCTCGAATACACCAAGCTCACCCTCGAGATGACCTCGCCGGACTACGTGGACTACTTCCACGCCCTGCCGGAGCCCACCCGCTACCGGCTGGAGTCCGAGCAGAAGGGGCTGTTCAAGGGCATCAACGCCGACCTGATCAACGAGATCTACGACCTGCTCTACGCCAAGAGCATCCCCGGCCCGGTCCGCACCCGGCTGCTGACCAACACCGCGCTGACCACCGCCACCCACGACGAGTCGAGCGGGACGTACACGCTGGGGCTGCGCAACGTCGAGCAGGAGCGCGACTTCACGCTGGACACCGAGGGGCTGGTGCTGGCGACCGGCTACCACTACCGGGTGCCGGAGTTCCTGGAGCCGGTGCGCGACCGGATCCGCTGGGACGCGCACGGGCGCTTCGACGTGGCCCGCAACTACAGCATCGACCACACCGGCCGGGGCATCTTCCTGCAGAACGCCGGCACCCACACGCACAGCGTCACCTCGCCCGACCTGGGCATGGGCCCGTACCGCAACTCGTGGATCATCCGCGAGCTGCTGGGCCGCGAGCACTACCCGATCGAGAAGGGCATCGCCTTCCAGGAGTTCGGCGCGCCGGCCGGGGCCGCGTCGTGACCGAGGCCGTCCACCGCCGCGTCGACGGCCGGCTCGGCGAGTTCGCCCTGCGTACGCTCGACCCGGACGCCGACGCGCCGCTGCTGCACCGCTGGGTGACCCACCCGAAGGCGGCGTTCTGGCTCATGCAGGACGCCGACGTGGCCCGGGTCGCCGAGGAGTACCGGCGGATCGCCGCGCACCCGCACCACGACGCGTTCCTCGGCCTGCACGAGGGCCGACCGGCCTTCCTCGCCGAGCGGTACGACCCCGCCCACGTCGAACTCGTCGGCCTGTACGACGCGGCGGACGGCGACGTCGGCATGCACTTCCTCTGCGCGCCCGCCGACGCGCCGGTGCACGGCTTCACCCGGGCGGTGATCACCACGGTGATGGCGTGGCTCTTCGCCGACCCGGCCACCCGGCGGGTCGTCGTGGAGCCCGACGTGCGCAACACGGCGGTGCACGCGCTCAACGCGGCCGTCGGCTTCACCGTGGTGGGCCCGATCCGCAAGCCCGAGAAGGACGCGCTGCTCAGCGTCTGCACCCGTGACCAGTTCGACGCCGCAACCCGAGGAGACGTGCCCGCGTGAACCCGCTCGCATCCGTGGCCCACCTGACGCCCGCCAACTGGGCGTACGCCAACCGGCTGCTGGTCCGCAAGGCGCTGGCCGAGTTCGCCCACGAGCGCCTGCTCGCGCCCGAGCCGCTCGACGCCGGCCAGGCCGGCGAGCCCGCTTCCGCCGGCTCCGAGGCGGGGGAGCGGCGGTACCAGGTGCGCGGCGACGACGGCGAGGTCGTCTACCGGTTCACCGCGAGCCTGCTGGCCCTGGACCACTGGCGCATCGATGCCGACAGCATCACCCGCCACCGCGGCGACGCCGAGCTGCCGCTGGACGCCCTGGAGTTCTGCCTCGACCTGCGCGGGGCGCTCGGGCTGAGCGACCAGATCCTCCCCGTCTACCTGGAGGAGATCAGCTCCACGCTGGCCAGCACCGCGTACAAGCTCGACAAGCCGGCGGTCAGCGCCGCCGAGCTCGCCGACGCGGACTTCCAGGCCATCGAGACCCAGATGACCGAGGGCCACCCGGGCTTCGTCGCCAACAACGGCCGCATCGGCTTCGGCATCGACGAATACCGGGCGTACGCCCCGGAGGCCGGCCGGCCGCTGCGGCTGCTCTGGGTGGCCGGGCACCGCGACCGGACGAGCTTCAGCTGCGCCGCCGACCTCGACTACGACACCCTGATCCGCGCCGAACTCGACGAGGAGACCCGCGCCGGGTTCGCCGACACCCTGACCGGGCTCGGCCTCGACCCGGCCGACTACCTGCTCATCCCGGTGCACCCGTGGCAGTGGTGGAACCGGATCTCCGTCACGTTCGCCGCCGAGGTGGCGCAGCGCCGGCTGGTGTGCCTCGGCCCCGGGCCCGACGAGTACCTGGCCCAGCAGTCCATCCGCACCTTCTTCAACGTCACCGACCCGTCCCGGCACTACGTCAAGACCGCGCTGTCCGTGCTGAACATGGGCTTCATGCGGGGGCTCTCCGCCGCGTACATGGCGGCCACCCCGGCCATCAACGAGTGGCTCGCCGACCTGATCGACGGCGACGACGTCCTCAAGCGCACCGGGCTGACGATCATCCGCGAGCGGGCCGCCGTCGGGTACCGGCACCTGGAGTACGAGGCGGCCACCGACCGGTACTCCCCGTACCGCAAGATGCTGGCGGCCCTGTGGCGGGAGAGCCCGGTGCCCGCGCTGGAGCCGGGCCGGCGACTGGCCACCATGGCGTCCCTGCTGCACATCGACCGCGAGGGCCGCTCGTTCGCCGCCGCGCTCATCGCCCGGTCGGGGCTGGCGCCGCAGGTGTGGCTGCGCCGCTACCTCGACGCCTACCTCACCCCGCTGCTGCACAGCTTCTACGCCCACGACCTGGCGTTCATGCCGCACGGCGAGAACGTCATCCTCGTCCTGGACGGCGGGACGGTCGAGCGGGCGATCTTCAAGGACATCGCCGAGGAGATCGTGGTGATGGACCCGGACGCCGACCTGCCCCCGCTGGTCGAACGGGTCAGGGCCGACGTGCCGGAGGACATGAAGCTGCTGTCCATCTTCACCGACGTCTTCGACGGCTTCCTGCGCTACCTCAGCGCTATCCTCGTCACCGAGGGCGTCCTGGACGAGGAGACCTTCTGGCGGACGGTCGCCGGGTGCGCCGCCGACTACGCCGACAGCGTCCCGCACCTGGCCGAGCGGCTGCGGCGCTACGACCTGTTCGCCCCGGAGTTCGCGCTGTCCTGCCTGAACCGGCTCCAGCTGCGCAACAACCAGCAGATGGTCGACCTCGCCGACCCGTCGGCCGCGCTGCAACTCGTCGGCACCCTGACCAACCCCATCGCCCGCTTCGCCCCGGCCGCCCGATGACGACGACGCTCGCCCCTCCCTCCGGGGCGCCGGCCGGCGGCGCGGACGGCCGGGTGCGGGGCCGGTGGCTGATCCTCGCCGTGCTCTGCCTCGCCCAGGTCACCGTGGTGCTCGACAACACGGTGCTGACCGTGGCGATCCCCGTGCTCACGACCGAGCTGGCCGCCAGCACCGCCGACGTGCAGTGGATGATCAACGCGTACGCGCTGGTCCAGTGCGGGCTGCTGCTCACCGCGGGCAGCGCCGCCGACCGGTACGGCCGCCGCCGGATGCTGCTGGCCGGCCTCGTGCTGTTCGGGCTCGGGTCGCTGGCCGCCGGCCTCGCCCAGTCCAGCGGCCAGCTCATCGCGGCCCGCGCCGGCATGGGGATCGGCGGCGCGCTGCTGGTCACCGCCACCCTCGCGGTGGCGATGCAGGTCTTCGACGACGCCGAGCGGTCCCGGGCGATCGGCCTCTGGGCGGCGGCGAGCGCGCTGGGCTTCGCGGCCGGGCCGCCCTTCGGCGGGCTCGTCCTCGCCCACCTGCCGTGGGGGGCGATCTTCCTGGTCAACGTCCCGATCGTGCTGGTCTGCCTGGTGGCGGCGTGGGCGCTGGTGCCCGAGTCGCGCCAGCCGGCCAAGGGCCGACTCGACCTGGGCGGGGTGCTGCTCTCCACGGCCGGCCTGACCGGGGTCGTCTACGCGATCATCGCCGGGCCGGAACACGGCTGGGCCGCCACCCCGGTGCTCGGCGCGGCGGTCGCCGGGGTGCTCCTGCTCGCCGCCTTCGTGGCCTGGGAACGGCGGGTCGCCGACCCCATGCTGGACATGCACTTCTTCCGCAACCCCCGCTTCGTGGGCGCGGTCTCCGGCGTCGTCCTGATCACCTTCGGCGCCACCGGCGCGCTGTTCCTGCTCACCCAGCACCTCCAGTTCGTCCGCGGCTACCCGGCCTGGGAGGCGGGGCTGCGGATGATGCCGTTCGCGCTCTCCATCGTCCTGCTGAACGTGGGCGGCGTCGCCGCGCGGGTGATCCACCGGCTCGGGCTGGCGTACTCGATTGCCCTCGGCATGACGCTGCTCGCCGCCGGTCTCGCCCTGATCACCCACGCCCCGTCGGACGGCTACGGGGTGCTGCTGCCGGGCCTGCTGGTGATGGGCGCCGGCTGCGCCGTGGCCAACCCGGCCATCGTCGAGGCCGTGATGAGCGCCATCCCGCCGGAGAAGGCCGGGGCGGGCGCGGGCGTGGACGGCACCATGACGGAGGTCGGCAGCAGCCTCGGCGTCGCCGTGCTGGGCGCGATCCTCAACGCCCGCTTCGCCGCGCTGCTGCCCGCCGCCGTGGCCGGCGCCGGATCGTTCCCCGCCGCGCTGGCCGCCGCGCGGAGCGAGCCGGAGCGCGCGCTCGTCTCCGACGCGTTCCGCTCCGCCCTGGAGACCGGGCAGACGGTCGGCGCCGTGGCCGTCTTCGCGGGCGGCTGCGTGGCCGCCGCGCTGCTGCGCCGCGCCGAGCGGGCCGGCTGAGCGCCGACCCGACCCGTTCCGCTCCGGCGAGCCGACGCCGCCAGCCGCAGCGTCGGCGTCCGGCCCGACTGCGTCGGCGTCCGGGTTGGACGGTGCCGGGTCGGGCCGGACGGTGTCGGGGTCCGGGCTGGACGGTGCCGGGTCAGCTCCGGCGGAGCGTCCGCAGTGCGCCGGCCCAGGCGACCACCTCGTCGAGCATGGTGTTGAGGGCCTGCTCGTGGTGCGCCGCCGGCCGGAAGTCGCGGAAGTTGACGAAGTCCGTCGTCAGGGAGAGCGCGACCTGGGACCGGACGTCGGCCACGCCGAGCTGCCCGAGCACCAGCCGCAGGTGCTCCGCCGCCCGCGTGCCGCCGTGCACGCCGTAGCTGACCAGGCCGGCGGAGGCGTGCTGCCACTCCTTGAACAGGAAGTCGACGGCGTCCTTCAGCGCGCCCGGGATCGAGTGGTTGTACTCCGGGGTGACGAAGACGAAGCCGTCGAACGTGGCGACGGTCGACGCCCAACGACGTACGGCGGGGCGCCTCGACGGCGCCATCGACGGCGGCAGCATCTCGTCGAAGTGCGGCAGGCCGTAGTCGGCGATGTCGACCAGCTCGACCGTGGCGTCGCCCCGCTTGGCGGCGACGTCGGTCACCCAGCGGGCCACGGCGTCGGCCTTGCGGCCGGGCCGCGTGCTGCCGACGATGACACCGATCCTGACCATGGCTGATCTCCTCTACAGGGTGGGGGTGGAACGCGCGGGGGCCGGCGGGCCGGTCAGGCCACGGGCCAGTTCCACCGCGCCGTGCAGGGACGACAATCCGCCCAGGGCGGCGGCCCGCACCGGCGGCGCCGGCCGCCCGGGCCGGCCGGCGGCGCGGGCCCGCTCGGCGACGAGCGGCACGAAGTCGGGCAGGCCGGCGGCGAACCCGCCGCCGACGATCGCCAGCGCCGGGTCCAGCAGCTCGCCGAGGCTGACGACCGCCGCCGCCAGCGCCCGGCAGCTCGCGTCGACCGCGGCCACCGCCCACGGCCGGCGCTCGTCGAGCCCCGCCCGCAGGTCGTCGAAGCTCACCTCGGCGCCGCGCCCGGCGCCCGCCCGGCGCAGGGTGGCCGGGCCGGACGCGATCGACTGGAGACAGCCGCGCCGGCCGCAGTCGCAGCGCTCGCCGTCGAGGGCGACGAGCATGTGACCGATCTCGGCGGAGGAACGGCCGGGCACCGACCGCCCCGCCAGCACCACGCCGCCGCCGATCCCGGTGCCGACGCCCAGGTAGACCACGTCGTCCCGGCCGGCGTGCCGGGCCTCGGCCAGCGCGGCGAGGTCACCGTCGTCGGCGACGGCCGTCGCCGCGTCGGGGAAGAGGCGGCGCAGCGCACCGGCGAGGTCCAGCCCCGCCCAACCGGGCCGGCCGGGCCAGGTGGTGACGGTGCCCGCCGGGTCCGTGGTCGCCGGCATCGCCACCCCGACCGCGCCCACCGGTCCCCACGCCTCGCGCAGCCGGTCCGCCTCGGCGGCCAGCGCGGCCAGGTCCGCGGCCGGGTCGGCGCCGCGTGGCCAGCGGAAGGTCCGGTCGTACGCCGGCCGTCCGGGCGCCTCCGCGCGCAGCGCCACCTTGGTGCCGCCGACGTCGACACCGAGCACGCCGTCGCCCCGCTGCGGACCGGTCACGCCCGCGCCTCAGCCCTCAAGCACGTGCAGGACCACGAGCGCGACGGCCGCCAGGGCGAAGATCACCGGCGTCAGGGTCATCGGGGCCGGGTCCTTCGCGCGGGCGTGGTAGACCACCGCGCCCACCATCTGCAGGGCGAGGCCGATCGCCGCCGCGATGCCCAGCGGCGCCCAGAGCAGGCCGAGCAGCAGCCCGGCGACCGCGGCGAGTTCCAGCACCCCGAGCAGGCGCGTCAGCCCGGGCGAGACGCCGAGGTGGTCCATCCGCTCGCGCATCTGCGCCTGCCCGGTGAGCTTCGGCACGGCGGTGCCCAGGAACACCGCGGCGAGGATGAGGGTCAGGACGAGGATGGGAATGTGCACGTGATGTCCTTCGGGAAGAGTCGGAACGTGCGGACGACCGTACCGCTGGCGCATCGACGCCGATCGGGCCGGCCGGTGCGGTGCCGGGTCGTCATCGGACGGTCGCGACGAGTGCGCGGGCGGCCAGGCGGTAGCCCAGCGACCCGAGCCCGACGATGACGCCGCTGGCCAGCGGGGCGATCACCGAGTCGTGCCGGAAGCTCTCCCGGGCCCAGACGTTGGACAGGTGCACCTCGACGAAGGGCCGGGGATAGTTGGCCAGCGCGTCGCGCAGGCTCCAGCCCGCGATCATCAGGGCACCCGGGTTGACGATGGCGCCCACGGTGTCGTAGTTGTCCTGGATGGCGCGGATCAGGGCGCCCTCGCAGTCGTGCTGCTCGGCCACCACCCGCCAGCCCCGTCCCGCGATCTCCTCGCCGACGGCCCGTTCGATGTCGTCCAGGGTGTCGGTGCCGTAGATCTCCGGCTCCCGTCGGCCGAGGATGCCCAGGTTCGGGCCGTTCAGCAGCAACACGTCCGACACACTTCACCTCGCGGGGCGTGGCCCTGTCCCGACAAGGCCCGATGACTGGTCCACCGCAGTCTTACTACGCCCGCGACGCCGGGCGAACCGGCGGTGGCCGTGGCGCGGCGGACTAAGGGGTGGCTAGGGGCTGTTAGGGGCGGTGACCGCGCGTCCGCTTCGGTTACCGTCCTCCCTGCCGAAGCGACGCCGCCGACTCCAACGGAAGCGTCACCTACCTCGAACCGGCCATCGGCGCCCCGGTGCGCCCGGACCGCGTGCCGGCGGTACCCGGTCGTCCCGCCCGATGGTCCGGCGAAGCCCCTGGTCTGCCCGAGTTGGGAAGTGGGAAGTCATGAGTGGTCAGCCCTCGACGGTGTCGGAGTTCCCCGAGTGGCCGCAGTTCGGCGACGAGGAGCGCGCCGGACTGATCCGCGCCCTCGAACAGGGCCAGTGGTGGCGGATGGGCGGCAGCGAGGTCGACTCCTTCGAGAAGGAGTTCGGTGACTACCACGGCACGCCGCACGCGCTCGCCGTCACCAACGGCACCCACGCCCTCGAGGTCGCCCTGGAGGTGCTCGGCGTCGGGCCGGGCACCGAGGTGATCGTCCCGGCCTTCACGTTCATCTCGTCCTCGCTGGCCGCGCAGCGCCTCGGCGCGGTCGCCGTGCCGGTCGACGTCGACCTCGACACCTACTGCATCGACCCGGCCGCCGTCGAGGCCGCGATCACCCCCCGCACCAAGGTCGTCATGCCGGTGCACATGGCCGGCCAGTTCGCCGACATGGACGCGCTGGACAAGGTCGCCGCCGACGCGGGGGTGGCGGTGCTCCAGGACGCGGCGCACGCCCACGGCGCGCAGTGGCAGGGCAAGCGGTCCGGGGCGCTCGGCTCGGTGGCGGCGTTCAGCTTCCAGAACGGCAAGCTGATGACCGCCGGCGAGGGCGGGGCGGTGCTCTTCCCCGACGAGGAGCTGCGCGAGCGGGCGTTCCTCGTGCACAGCTGCGGCCGGCCCCGCACCGACCGGGACTACCTGCACGGCACCACCGGCTCGAACTACCGGATGGGTGAGTTCACCGCCGCCGTGCTGCGCGCCCAGCTGTCCCGCCTGGACGACCAGATCGCGCTGCGCGAGCAGCGCTGGCCGCTGCTGTCGAGCCTGCTCGCCGAGATCCCCGGCGTGGTGCCGCAGACCACCGACCCCCGTACCGACCGCAACCCGCACTACATGGCGATGTTCCGCGTCCCCGGGATCACCATCGAGCGCCGCCGTGCCGTGGTGGACGCGCTCATCGCCCGGGGCGTCCCGGCGTTCGTGGCGTTCCGGGCGATCTACCGGTGCGAGGGCTTCTGGAAGGCCGGCGCCCCCGACGAGTCGGTCGAGGCGATCGCGGCCCGCTGCCCCAACGTCGAGCAGATCCACTCCGACTGCATCTGGCTGCACCACCGCACCCTGCTCGGCACGGAGCAGCAGATGCACGAGATCGCCGCCGTGCTCGCCGACGTCCTCGCCGGATGACGGCCCTGCCCCCGGCCGCCGCGCCCGACCGACCGGTGCGGGTCGCGGTGGCCGGCCTCGGGTGGGCCGGGCGGGAGATCTGGCTGCCCCGGCTCGCCGCGCATCCGGGCTTCGAGGTGACCGCCGTGGTCGACCCGGAGCCCGGCGTACGCGACCGGGCCCGCGCCACCCACGACGTCCCGTCCGCGTACGCCGACGTCGACGACCTTCCCGCCGGGGCGGTCGACCTGGTGGTGGTCGCCGTACCGAACCACCTGCACGCCAGCGTCGCCGTCCGGCTGCTGCGCCGGGGCGTACCGGTGTTCCTGGAGAAGCCGGTCTGCCTGACCTCCGCCGAGGCGACCCTGCTGGCCGACGCGGAACGCGACGGCGGCGCGATGCTGCTGGCCGGCAGCGCCGCCCGCTACCGGGCCGACATCCGGGCCCTGACCGGGGTGGCCGGCGAGCTGGGCCGGATCCGGCACGTCGACGTGGCCTGGGTCCGCGCCCGGGGGGTGCCCGACGCGGGCGGCTGGTTCACCCGGCGCGACCTCTCGGGCGGGGGAGCGCTGGTGGACCTCGGCTGGCACCTGCTCGACACGGTGCTGCCGATGCTCGGTCCGACCCAGGTCACCCACGCCATCGGCAGCGTCTCCGACGACTTCGTCAACGACAGCGCCGCCCACGCCGCCTGGCGCAGCGACACCGGCGCCGGTGGTCGCGCCCCCGGGGACGTCGAGGACACCGCCCGGGGCTTCCTGCTCACCGCCGAGGGGGCCTCGGTCGCCCTGCACGCCTGCTGGGCCTCGCACGAGTCGCTGGACCGCACCACCGTCACCGTGCACGGCGCCGCCGGGTCGGCGACGCTGCGCTGCACGTTCGGCTTCAGCCCCAACCGGGAGCCGGCGCCGGTGCTGACCCGCACCCGGGACGGCGAGACCGTCCGGCTGTCGCTGCCCGAGGAGCCGATCGGCGCCGAGTACGACCGCCAGCTCGACGAGCTGCCCGCGCTGCTCGCCGACCCGGCGTCGCGGGGCGCGGCCGTCGCCGAGGCGCGCCGGACCATCGACATCATCGAACGGATCTACCAGTCCGCCCGGCCCACCGCGCCGGAGCGGCAGCACGCGCTGGCGGGCCATCGCGACCGGTGAGAACCACCGTCGGCCACACTCGCTTCCGGGAGCAGCCATGAGCCATCCATCGTCCACCGTCGAGGTGACCCCGCCGTCGCCGGGCCGCGGCCCGATCCGCGCGGTCGTGTTCGACCTCGACGGCGTCATCGTCGACAGCTCGGCCGTCATGCGTGAGGCGTTCAGCATCGCGTACGCCGAGGTGGTGGGCGACGGGCCGGCGCCGTTCGAGGAGTACAACCGGCACATGGGCCGGTACTTCCCGGACATCATGCGGCTGATGGGGCTGCCCCTGGAGATGGAGGAGCCGTTCGTCCGGGAGAGCTACCGGATGGCCCACCTGGTGCCGCTCTTCCCCGGCGTCCGGGAGACCCTGGAGACGCTGCACTCCCGGGGGATCCGGATGGCGATCGCCACCGGCAAGGCCGGCCCCCGGGCCCGCTCCCTGCTCGACCAGCTCGGCGTGCTGGGCCTCTTCGGCCAGGTGATCGGCTCCGACGAGGTGGCCCGCCCGAAGCCCGCGCCGGACATCGTGCTCCAGGCGCTCGGCCACCTCGACGTGCCGCCCAGCCAGGCGATGATGGTCGGCGACGCGGTCATCGACCTGCTCAGCGGCCGGGGCGCCGGGGCGACCGCCGTGGCCACCACCTGGCACGGCGGGGACGTCGCCGCGCTGCTCGCCGCCGGCCCCGACCTGGTCGTGCACGCCCCGACGGAGCTGCTCGCGCACTGCCCGGCAGCCCTCGTCCCCTGAGACCCGCTCGCCCGCTCCCCGTCGTGACGGGCGCGATCTGAACCTGTCGTGCGCACAGCCGGCACGCCCCGAAACAGGCGGGCTGGGACACCGTCCGGAGTCCCCGCCCGCCTGTCCGGTGTGGCCGGTCGGGTCGGTTCAGCCGTTGCGGCTGACCGGCGCCGTACCCACCACGTAGTTGGTGCCGACCTCGACGCTGTTGGGGATCTCGCGGCTGGTCTGGGTGTCGCAGTTGACGATGTTCCAGTGCAGGTGCGGGCCGGTCACGTTGCCGGTCGCCCCGGAGGTGCCGATCCGCTGTCCCTGCGCCACGCGGTCACCGTTGTTGATGATCGTGGCACTCAGGTGGGCGTACTGGGAGCACCGGTTGTTGCCGTGGTCGACGAGCGCCATGATCCCGCCGCCGCCCGCCCAGCCCTCGAAGCGGATGGTGCCCGCGGCGGACGCGAGGATCGGCACGCCCACCGGCGTGCCGAAGTCGATGGCGTGCCGGTTGTAGACGTCGTTGTGGGAGAAGCTGCTGCCCGCCGCCTGGGTGATCGGGTAGGCGTGTCCGGCCGGGAACGGCAGCTTGAACTGGGCGGAGCTACTGCAGAGCGGGACGACCGGGCCGTTCGAGCCGGTCTCCAGGAATCCGTCGGTGAGCCACCCGCCGCCCGAGAGCTTGTTCCAGATGTTGGTGACGCCGGCGAAGCCCTGGACGGAGTCGCCTCGGACGTGGCAGGTGATGGTGACGGTGTTGCCGTTGGGGACACTGCCGATCACCGCTGCGCTCAACGACGGGGCATTGCGGATGTTCAGCGGGAGTCCACTGGGTACGTGCACCCTGACCTGGGCGGCGGCGTGTGCCGGCACAGCCGACAGGGCCACGGTCAGACAGGAGACCAGGACAGCGATCAGGGTCTGCGTTACGCGGCGCAGGGAAATCACCTCCGACTGGCCCGCCGGGGCGGGCTATAGATCATCATCGACAGCGTGATGCTAGCCCCGGCGCAGCCGTGGCGATACACGCCGATAGGGGTGCTCTCAGTGCGCTCCGTCGACGGCCTCGGGTCCGGCTTCCAGGAAGCGCAGCATGGCGGTGGCCAGGATCTCGGCGATGGGGGCCGGGACCAGGTCGGTGCGGATGGTGACGCGCAGGAGGGCGCCCCCGTCGCCGGGCAGCACCTCGGCGACGCAGGAACCCGACCACTCCCGGGCGTACGGGTCGACGACCTCCTCGGTCCGGCAGCCGGGCAGTTCCAGCGGCAGCACCACGTTGTCCTGGTAGGCGAACGAGGGCATGCTGTTGGCCACCTCGCGGGACATGCCGAGGACCGGGTCGACGGTCATCTCCACGAAGGAGACGTCCTGGGCGGCCATCAGCCCGTCCGCGGTGCGCTGGACCGCCCGGATCAGGTCCTTCTCCGGCCCGTCGAAGCGGACCCGCAGGCAGGTGGAGGTGATCCTGCTCGTGAAGGTGGAGTCGAGGATCCGGCTGCCGCGCTGGGCGACGATCATCAGCAGGGCGATGTCGTCCTGCTGGTGGATGGTGCGCAGCGCCGAGGCGTAGGCGGCGGCGAAGTAGGTGGAGCGGCTGAACCGCCGTTCGCGGGTGGCCCGGTCCCAGCGGTCCAGCACCTCGGGAGGGACGGTGACGATGTGCCCGGTCCGGGGGCCCCAGGTCGGGGTCTGCTCCAGCAGCGACTGCGGCCGGCCCTCGCCCTGGCGGGCGAGGCCGCGCAACTCTTCGCGCCAGTAGTCCCGCTGCGCGTCGAGGTCGGTGGCGGCCCGCAGGCGGGTGTGCTCGTCGTGGAACTGGCGCAGCGTGGGCGCGGGACGGTCCCAGCCGGGCGCCCGGCCGGCCAGGCGGGCGGCGTAGGCGTGGCCGAGGTCGCGCACGAGCAGCGCGTGTGACCACCCGTCGAAGGCGATGTGGTGGATGCCGACGCCGAACAGGATCCGCTTCGTGGTCTTGTTGCGGATGAGCGCGGCCCGCCAGTTGCGGCCCTGGGTGTAGTCCAGCGGCTGCTGCACGGCCTCGGCGAGCTGGTCGAGGGCCTCCTGCTCGCTGGTGGCGTCGGTGAGCAGCCGCAGTTGCGGCATGCCCGGCTTCGGCGGGACGACGGCCACGGGCGGGTCCACCCGCCGGTAGCGGGCGTACAGCGCCTCGTGCCGGCGGTGCACGTCGCCGAGCGCCGCCATCAGCGCGCGCAGGTCCAGGTCGCCCTCGATCCACCAGGTGGTCGGGCAGACCAGGTCGAAGGGGAGCCAGACGAACTTGCTGACCGACAGGGTCAGCGGGACGGGCCCGGCCGGGCCGGGGCGGCCGGTGACGGGCGGTTCCGGTTCGGCCGGGGGGCGGCGGGGCGCGGTGGTGAGCCAGTGCGCCAGGCCGTGCGGGGTGGGCGTGCGGTGGATCTGCGAGACGGGTACGACGACGTCGGCGGCCTCGTCGACGGCGGCGGCGACGGCGGCGGACTGCAGGGAGGTGCCGCCGAGGGCGAAGAAGCTGTCCCGCGTGCCGACCCGGTCGATGCCGAGGACGGTCGCGAACACTCCGGCCACGAGACGTTCCTCGTCGGTGGCGGCCTCGACGTAGTCCACGCCGAGGTCGGGGCGCTGCGGGCCCGGCTCCGGCAGCGCCCGCCTGTCGATCTTGCCGGTGCCGCCGACGGGGAACCGGTCGAGGACCATGATCACGGCGGGGACCATGTACGGGGGCAGCACGCCCGAGGCGTGCTCCCGCAGCTCGGTCACGGCCGGCTTCCGGCCGTCGCGGCCGGTGACGTAGCCGACCAGCCGGGCGGTGCCGTGGTCCTCGCGGCGGGTGACGACGGCGGTGCCGACGTCGGGGTGTTGTGCGAGGACGGCCTCGATCTCGCCGAGTTCGATGCGGATGCCGTTGACCTTGACCTGGTGGTCCATCCGGCCGAGGATCTCGAGTGCTCCGGTGGAGTTCCACCGGCCCAGGTCGCCGGTGCGGTAGGCGGTGCCGCCGCCGTACGGGTCGGTGACGAAGCGTTGGGCGGTGAGTTCGGGTCGGTTGAGGTAGCTGTCGGCGACTCCGGCGCCGGTGATGAGGATTTCGCCGGGGACGCCCATGGGGACGAGGTCGAGGTTGGCGTCGACGACGCGGATCTGGCGGTTCGGCATGGGCCAGCCGATTGGCACGTACGCGCCGGGCCAGCCGGCCGACGCGTCGAACCAGGTGCACGCCACGGCCGCCTCGGCGGGCCCGTACGCGTTGACGAGGCGGGCGCCGGCGGCCATCCACCGCTGGGCCATGCGGGGCGGGATCGGTTCCCCGGCGAGGGTCACGCACGACATGCTCGGGCAGTCGGCCGGGTCGACGGCGGCGAGGTTGGTGGGCGGGCAGAACGCGTGGGTCGCCTGTTCCTTCGCGATCAGGTCGGTGAGGCGGCGCGCGTCGAGGAGGTCGTCGCGGGAGCTGACCACGACGCGGGCGCCGGAGGTCAGCGCGGTGTAGATCTCGCCCAGGGCGACGTCGAAGACCGGCGCGCAGCAGTGCAGCATCCGGCTGTCCGGGCCCACCGCGCACTCCTCGCGCATCCAGGTGAGGAAGTTCGTCAGCATGTCGTGGGTCAGCACGACGCCCTTCGGCGTGCCCGTGGAGCCGGACGTGTAGATCACGAACGCCGGCCGGGAGACGTCCACGATCGGCAGCTCGCCCGCTTCGGCCGCCGCCACGGTCGGCCAGTCGTCGTCCAGGGCGACCACCCGTACGCCGTCCGGGCGAGGGATGCGTGGGGCGACCTCGGCGACGGTGAGCACGACCCGCGCGCCGTGGTCGGCCAGCAGCAGCCGCATCCGCTCCGCCGGCCAGGACACGTCCATCGGCGTGTACGCCGCCCCCGCCCGCAGCACGGCCAGGGTGGCGACGAGGGTCCACATGCCACGGTCCAGCGCCAGCGACACCACGTCACCGACGCCGACACCGGCGGAGCGCAGGTAGCGGGCGAGCAGCTCCGAACGGCGTGCCAGCTCCCCGTACGTGACGACCTCGCCGTCGGCGACGCCCGCGACCGCGTCCGGCGTGCGGCGCGCCCACTCCAGCACCAGCTCGTGCAGCGGCTCGGCCGGCACCGGGCGCACCGGACCCCGGCCCCACGCGAGCAGCCGCTCCCGCTCGGCCGCGCCCAGCAGCGGCAGCGCGGACAGCGGGGCCTCGGGTTTCCGCACGCCGGCCGACAGCAGCGTCACGGTCTGGTCCAGCAGGCCCCGCACCCAGTCCGCGGAGAAGCCCTCCGCCGCGTGGTCCACCCGCAGCCCGGACCCGTCCGAGGCCACGGTCACCACCAGGTCGACGTCCACCGTCTCCGGGCCCACGCCGGGCACCGGGCCGTCGACCAGGCCCACCGCCACCGGACCCACCACACCCGCACCCGCCACCGGCGCGGCCCACGCCGCGCCCACCCGGTTCACCAGCTCACCGAACGCCGGATCGTCCGCCACGCCCACCCGCAGCACCGCTCCGCCCGAGGAGAGGCCGAGCGCCACCTCCTCCTGACCGGTGTAGCGGGCCAGCACCCCGACGAGGCCCGCCAGCACCACCAGCCCGGCCGGCTCCGGGCCCGCCGGGTCGGGCAGCTCCAGGGTCCGTGGTGCCGACGCCGCCCGCGCCGGCCAGACCAGGGGCCGGCGCAGGTCCCCCATCAGGTCGAGGGCCTCGAAGTCGGGCCCGGCGACACCCGCGGTCGGGGCCTGGGCGCCGACGAGCCCGACGGACATGGGTCAACCTCCGATCAGGACCGGCGCCACCCGCAGGGGGTACGGCCGGTCAGGTAAACCAGGAACGGGCGTGCCGTACGGGCGTTCAGGCGGTGCCGGGAGCCGGGGCGGGCCCCGATTCGAGGAAGCGGAGCATGTGGGCGCCCAGCTCCTCGGCGAGGGTGAGCGGGATCAGGTCGGTGCGGATGGTGATGCGCAGCAGGGCGTCGGTGTCCCGGGGGATCGCCTCGACGGTCAGTCCGCTCATCACCTCCCGCGCGTACGGCTCGACGACCTCCTCGGTCCGGCAGCCGGGCAGGTCCAGCGGGAGGACCACGTTGTCCTGGTAGGCGAAGCCGGGGATGCTGGCGACCACCTCGCCAGGCAGGCCGACGGCCGGGTCGGCGGCGGTCTCCGAGAAGGGGATGTCCTGGGCGGCCATCAACTCGTCGACGGTCTGCTGGACGTTGCGGAGCAGGTCCTCCTCGGGCCGGAACCGGACCCGGACGCAGTTCGAGTTGATCCGGGTGGTGAAGGCGGAGTCGAGGATGCGGCTGCCGCGCCTGGCCACGATCATCAACAGGCCGATGTCGTCCTGCTGGTGGATGGCGCGCAGCGCGGAGGCGTACGCGGCGACGAAGTAGCTGGACCGGCTGAACCGCTGTTCCCGCGCCGCCCGGTCCCAGCGTTGCATGACCTCGGGGGTGACGGTGACGATGTGCCCGGCCTTGGGGCCCCACGCCAGCGCCTGCTCCAGGGGCGCCTGGGGTTGGGCCTTGCCCTGGCGGGGCAGTCCGCGCAGTTGTTCGCGCCAGTAGGTCCGCTGGGCTTCGAGGTCGGCGGCGTCGCGTAGCCGGGTGTACTCCTCGTACGACTGGCGCAGCGTCGGCGCGGGCCGCGCCCAGACGGGGGCCGCGCCCGACACCCGGGCGGCGTAGGCGTGGCTGAGGTCGCGCACGAGCAGCGCGTGTGACCAGCCGTCGAAGGCGATGTGGTGGATGCCGATGCCGAACAGGATCCGGTTCGTGGCCTTGTTGCGGATCAGGGCGGCGCGCCAGTTGCGGCCCTGGGTGTAGTCGAGGGGTTGCTGTACGGCCTCGGCGAGCTGGTCGAGGGCGTCTTGTTCGGTGGCGGCGTCGGTGAGCAGTCGCAGTTGCGGCATGCCCGGGTTCGGCGGGATGAGCGCCACCGGCGGGTCGACGCGGCGGTAGCGGGCGTGCAGGGCCTCGTGCCGGCGGTGCACGTCGCCGAGCGCCGCCATCAGCGCCCGCAGGTCCAGCTCACCCTCGATCCACCAGGTGGTCGGGCAGACCAGTTCGAAGGGGAGCCAGACGCACTTGGCGACCGAGAGGGTCAGCGGGACGGGCTTCGACGGGCCGGCACGACCGGTGACGGGCGCCTCCGGTTCGGCCTTGGGGCGCCGGGGCGCGGTCGCCAGCCACCGGGCCAACCCCTGCGGTGTGGGGGTGCGGTGGATCTGCGAGACGGGTACGACGACGTCGGCGGCCTCGTCGATGCCCGCCGCCACCGCCGCCGACTGCAACGACGTGCCGCCGAGGTGGAAGAAGCCGTCGCGCGCGCCGACCCGGTCCAGCCCGAGCACCGCCGCGAAGACCCCCGCGACGAGGCGTTCGGAGTCGGTCTCCGGTTCGGTGTACGCCACGTCGAGGTCGGGGCGTTGCGCGTCGGGTGCGGGTAGCGCCCGTCGGTCGATCTTGCCGGTGCCGCCGACGGGGAACCGGTCGAGGACCATGATCACGGCGGGGACCATGTAGGGCGGGAGCACGGCGGCGGCGTGCTCCCGTAGCTCGGCGGTGACGGGGAGGCGACCCTCGCGCCCGGTGACGTAGCCGACCAGCCGGGCGGTGCCGTGGTCCTCGCGGCGGGTGACGACGGCGGTGCCGACGTCGGGGTGTTGTGCGAGGACGGCCTCGATCTCGCCGAGCTCGATGCGGATGCCGTTGACCTTGACCTGGTGGTCCATCCGGCCGAGGATCTCGAGTGCTCCGGTGGAGTTCCACCGGCCCAGGTCGCCGGTGCGGTAGGCGGTCCCGCCGCCGTACGGGTCGGTGACGAACCGTTGGGCGGTGAGTTCGGGTCGGTTGAGGTAGCTGTCGGCGACTCCGGCGCCGGTGATGAGGATTTCGCCGGGGACGCCCATGGGGACGAGGTCGAGGTTGGCGTCGACGACGCGGATCTGGCGGTTCGGCATGGGCCAGCCGATCGGCACGTACGCGCCGGCCCAGCCGGCCGACGCGTCGAACCAGGTGCACGCGACGGATGCCTCGGCGGGCCCGTACGCGTTGACGAGGCGGGCGCCGGCGGCCATCCACCGCTGGGCCATGCGGGGCGGGATCGGTTCCCCGGCGAGGGTCACGCACGACATGCTCGGGCAGTCGGCCGGGTCGACGGCGGCGAGGTTGGTGGGCGGGCAGAACGCGTGGGTCGCCTGCTCCTTCGCGATCAGGTCGGTGAGGCGGCGCGCGTCGAGGAGGTCGTCGCGGGAGCTGACCACGACGCGGGCGCCGGAGGTCAGCGCGGTGTAGATCTCGCCCAGGGCGACGTCGAAGACCGGCGCGCAGCAGTGCAGCATCCGGCTGTCCGGGCCCACCGCGCATTCCTCGCGCATCCAGGTGAGGAAGTTCGTCAGCATGTCGTGGGTCAGCACGACGCCCTTCGGCGTGCCCGTGGAGCCGGACGTGTAGATCACGAACGCCGGCGCGGACGCCTCGACGACCGGCAGGTCGACGGGTTCGGCCGCCGCCACGGCGGGCCAGTCGGCGTCGAGGGCGACGACCCGCACGCCGTCGGGTCGGGGGACGCGTGGGGCGACCTCGCCGACGGTGAGCACGACCCGTGCGCCGTGGTCGGCCAGCAGCACGCGCATCCGCTCCGCCGGCCACGACACGTCCATCGGCGTGTACGCCGCCCCCGCGCGCAGCACGCCCATGGTGGCGATCAACGTCCACAAACTGCGGTCCAACGCCAGCGACACCACGTCACCGGCGCGCACACCCAGCGACCGCAGATACCCGGCCAGCGCCCCCGAGCGGCGGTCCAACTCCGCGTACGTCAGCACCTCACCGCCAGCGACACCCGCCACCGCCTCCGGCGTGCGCCGCGCCCACTCCAGCACCAGCTCGTGGATCGGCCGGTCCGGCACCTCACGCACCGGGCCCCGCCCCCAGGCCAGCAGCCGCTCCCGCTCGGCGTCCCCGACCAGCGGCAACCCCGACAGGCCGGTCCCCGGCTCCGCCGACCCGGCGGACGCCAACAGCAGCGCCTGGTCCACCAGGCCCCGCGCCCACTGGGTCGAGAACCCGTCCGCCGCGTAGTCCACCCGTACCGCCGACCCGTCGCCCGCGACGGTCACCACCACGTCCACGTCCACCGCGTCCGGTCCCACCTCGGCCACCGGAGCGTCCACCAGCCCGACCACCACCGGACCCACCGCGCCCAAGTGCCGCGCGACCGGCTGGGCCAGCGCCGCGGCCACCCGCGACGACAGCTCCCCGAAGCCCGGGTCGTCCGCGACGTCGACCCGCAGCACACCACCCGACGACAGCCCCACCACCACCTCGGCCTGGGCGGTGTACCGGGCCAGCACTCCCAGGACGCCGGCCAGCACCACCGCGCCGGGGGAGCTCGCGCCCGCCAGGCCGGGCAGGTCCACCGCCCGGAACTCCGAGGCCGCCCGGGCCGGCCACGCCGTCGGCCGGCGCAGGTCACCCATCAGGTCGAGGACCTCGAAGTCGGGCCCGGCGACATCCGTGGCCTGGGCACGACCACCAACGAACCCGACAGACATCAGTCAACCTCCGATCAGGCCCGGCGTCGCCTGCGGGCGTCCGCCGGGGGAAGAACCACGAACTCCGGGGACGCGGCCCGCGCGCCCACGGCCATGACAAGCAGCCCGATGTGTACGGGGGGACGGTCAACCGGCGGTGGGGGAGCCCGCCGGCCCGGCTTCCAGGAAGCGCAGCATGTGCCCGTTCAGCTCCTCGGCGAAGCTGTACGGCAGGTAGTCGGTGCGGATCGTGACGCGCAGGAGGGCGTGGTCGGCGCGGGGAAGCACCTCGACCGTGAGCCCGTTGGGCACCTCCCGGGCGTACGGGTCGACGACCTCCTCGGCCCGGCAGCCGGGCAGTTCCAGCGGAAGCACCACGTTGTCCTGGAACACGAAGGTCGGCAGGCTGGCGACCACCTCGCCGGAGAGCCCGGCGGCGGGGTCGTCGGCGGTCTCCGCGAAGGGGACGTCCTGGGCCCGCATGAGGTCGCTGATCGTCTCGTTGACCCGCAGGACGAGTTTGTCGTCCTCCGGCCCGTCGAAGCGCACCCGGACGCAGTTGAGGTTCAGCCGGGTGGTGAAGGCGGAGTCGAGGACGCGGCTGCCCCGCTTGGCAACGACCATCAGCAGGCCGATGTCGTCCTGCTGGTGGACGGCGCGCAGCGCGGAGGCGAACGCCGCCACGAAGTAGCTGGCCCGGCTGAACCGTTGCTCCCGGGCGGCCCGGTCCCAGCGCTGCATGACCTCCGGCGTGACGGTGACGATGTGCCCGGCCTTCGGACCCCACGCCAGCGCCTGCTCCAGCGGTGCCGTGCCGTCGCCCCGGCCCTGGCGGGGCAGGCCGCGCAGTTGCTCGCGCCAGTAGGCCCGCTGCGCGTCGAGGTCGGTGGCGTCGCGCAGCCGGGCGTACTCCTCGTACGACTGGCGCAGCGTCGGCGCCAGCCGCGCCCAGACGGGGGCCGCGCCCGACAGCCGCGCCGCGTAGGCGTGGCTCAGGTCCCGCACCAGCAGCGCGTACGACCAGCCGTCGAAGGCGATGTGGTGGATGCCCACACCGAACAGGACCCGCCCGGTCGACTTCTCCCGGATCAGGGCGGCCCGCCAGACGCGGCCCTGGGTGTAGTCGAGCGGCTGCTGGACCGCCTCGGCGAGCTGGTCCAGGGCCTCCTGCTCGCTGGCGGCGTCGGTGAGCAGCCGCAGCTGCGGCATTGCCGGGTTCGGCGGGACGAGCGCCACCGGAGGAGCCGTCCGCCGGTAGCGGGCGTGCAGGGCCTCGTGCCGGCGGTGCACGTCGCCCAGCGCCGCCATCAGCGCGCGCAGGTCCAGCTCACCCTCGATCCACCAGGTGACCGGGACGACGACCTCCAGCGGCGACATCAGGCACTTCGCGACCTGCTGCGCGAGCGGAACCGGGCCGGGACGCTGACGGGCCTGCCCGGCGGTCGAGCCGGCGTCCGTACGGCGGGGCGCGGTGGTCAGCCAGTGGGCCAGCGCCTGCGGGGTGGGGGTGCGGTGGATCTGTGAGACGGGCACGACGACGTCGGCGGCCTCGTCGATGCGCGTCGCCACCGCCGCCGACTGCAACGACGTGCCACCCAGGTCGAAGAAGCTGTCGCGGGTGCCGACCCGGTCGATGCCGAGGACGGTCGCGAACACCGCGGCGACGAGGCGCTCCTCGTTCGTCGCCGGCTCGACGAACTCCACCCCGAGGTCGGGGCGTTGGGTGTCGGGTGCGGGCAGGGCCCGCCGGTCGACCTTGCCGGTGCCGCCGACGGGGAAACGGTCGAGGACCATGACGACGGCGGGGACCATGTAGGTCGGGAGCACGCTGGCGGCGTGTGCGCGCAGGTCGCCGACGGCGGGGGTACGGCCGTTGCGCCCGGTGACGTAGGCGACGAGTCGGGCGGTGCCGTTGTCCTCGCGTCGGGTGACGACGGCGGCACCGACGTCGGGGTGTTGGGCGAGGGTGGCCTCGATCTCGCCGAGTTCGATGCGGATGCCGTTGACCTTGACCTGGTGGTCCATCCGGCCGAGGATCTCCAGCGCGCCGGTGCTGTTCCACCGTCCGAGGTCGCCGCTGCGGTAGGCGATCCCGCCGCCGTACGGGTCGGTGACGAAGCGTTCGGCGGTGAGT
Source organism: Micromonospora sp. DT62 (assembly GCF_049847285.1). Classification (NCBI taxonomy): domain Bacteria; kingdom Bacillati; phylum Actinomycetota; class Actinomycetes; order Micromonosporales; family Micromonosporaceae; genus Micromonospora; species Micromonospora sp. DT62. The sequence goes on along the minus strand of NZ_JBNCOB010000023.1, from coordinate 4,165 downwards.
TCGGGACGGTTGAGGTAGCCGTCGGCGACCCCGAAGCCGGTGATGAGGATCTCGCCGGGTACGCCCGCGGGGACGAGGTCGAGGTTGGCGTCGACGACGCGGATCTGCCGGTTGGGCATGGGCCAGCCGATGGGCACGTACGCGCCGCCCCAACCCGCCGACGCGTCGAACCACGTGCACGCCACGGCGATCTCCGCCGGCCCGTACGCGTTCACCACCCGCGTGCCCGCCGTCAACCACCGCTGGGCCAGCTGCGGCGGGACGGCCTCGCCGCCGAAGATGATGCAGCGCAGACCCGGGCAGGCGGCCGGATCGAGCGGGGCGATGTTGGTGGCCGGTCCGAACGTGTGCGTGACGTCGTGCCGGTTGATGAGGTCGGTGAGGCGGCGCGCGTCGAGCAGGTCGTCGCGGGAGCAGACGACGACGCGGCCACCACCGGTGAGCGTCGCGAAGATCTCCCCGAAGGCGGCGTCGAAGACCGGTGCCGCCGAATGCAGCATCCGGCTGTCGGGGCCGATGGCGCACTCGTCGGTCATCCACGCCAGGAAGTTCGTCAGCCTCTCGTGCGTCAGCACGACACCCTTCGGCGTGCCCGTCGAACCCGACGTGTAGATCACAAACGCCGGCGCGGACGCCGGCACCACCGGCAGGTCCACCGGCTCACACGCCTGCACCACCGGCCAGTCGTCATCCAACGCCACCACCGACACCCCGCCGCCACCGGGAACCCGGGACGCCACGGCACCGACGGTCAACACCACCCGCGCGCCGTGGTCGGCCAACAACACCCGCATCCGCTCCACCGGCCACGACACGTCCATCGGCGTGTACGCCGCGCCCGCCCGCAACACGCCCGTCGTCGCCACCAACGACCACAGCCCGCGTTCCAACGCCAGCGACACCACGTCACCCGCGCCCACGCCCACCGACCGCAGATACGCCGCCAGCGCGGCCGACCGGCGATCCAGTTCCCCGTACGTCAGCACCTCACCGTCGGCGACGCCCGCCACCGCCTCCGGCGTGCGCCGCGCCCACTCCAGCACCAGCTCGTGGATCGGCCGACCCGGCACCTCACGCACCGGGCCCCGACCCCACTCCAGCAACCGCTCCCGCTCCGCATCGCCCACCAACGGCAACGCCGACAACCCCACCTCCGGCCCCGCCAACCCGGCGGAGACCAGCACCACGACCTGGTCCACCAGGCCCCGCACCCACTGCGCCGAGTAACCCTCCGCCGCGTAGTCCACCCGCAGCGCCGACCCGTCCGAGGCCACACCGATCACCAGGTCGACGTCCACCGTGGCCGGCCCCGCGTCCGCCACCGGAGCGTCCACCAGCACCAGCACCACCGGGCCCACCGGCTCCCGGCCCACGGCCACCGGCGCCGCCAGCGCCGAGCGCACCCGCGTCACCAGCTCGGCGAAACCCGGATCACCCGCCACGTCCACCCGCAGCACCGAACCGCCGCCACCGGACGACAGGACCACCACCACCTGCTCCTGGGCCGTCCAACGGGCCAGCACCGCCACGACCCCCGCCACCACGACGTCGCCGCCCGGCCCGTCGTTCGGCGGCCAGGCGGGCAGCACCCGATGCACCGAGGCGGCCCGGGCCGGCCACACCGTCGGCCGGCGCAGGTCCCCCACCAGGTCCAGTGTGTCGGCGTCGACCGCGCCGTCCACGGTCCGCGCACCATCGAACCCGACAGACATCAGCTCAACCTCCGATCGAGAGGGGGTGACCGGAAGGCACGAAGCCTCGGTACCGCACCACCGGGCGCATTCCGGTCGGCGCGGCAGGGGCGGTTCGCGGGCACCGCGGCCGACTCGGGTGGCCGGGCGCGGACATGCGGTGCGACCAGGACGGGGTCACCGTCCGAACTCCGGATCGCCACCACGTCGTCGATCGAAAGGAGCAGGTCGGTGCCCGATCCGATCACCGGCGCCTCCCGTCCGTCCGGGGCGCCGCGCACCCACATTTGTCCCCCGCCCGGTGCAATGAAAGGGAACGACGAACCGATGGGGCCCGACCCTACGAAGCACGATGGAGTGGCGTACACCCCTAGAGATGCGCACGTCGACCCCTAGGGTGACGGCCGGAGATTCCGGCCGGGGACCGCCGAGGATACGTCCGGAGTAATGACCGACCACCGGTCCGCGTTCTGTCCTCGCCGTCGGATCGGCAATTTGCGCTGGTCAGCGTGGTGTTCTCTGATCATGATCGATCAGGATCGCGGCCATTGCCGCGAATTTTTTGGCATTAACACCCGCGGCTATATCTTTTCTATAGTGGATGGTTGGCACCCTCCGGCAGGGTCGATGCATGAATGTCCGGGTTTCGACGGAGAATGATCCCGCGGGCTAAGTCGAAAAAGGCTATTCGGTCAGCCCAGGTCCAGGGTGCGAATCGGAGAATTGGCGATCCTGGCGGCGGAAAGGGCCGCCCGCGGTCGGCTGACCGGCCCATCCCACAAAAATGAGGATCGACTATGCTTTGCCGATCATGACCTAGTCGGTGACTGGCACATTCAGCCACCGCCTGTTGGTGTGCACCTCGCCGAACGCAGCGCTGACCACAAGCCAGCCCGCTACCTGGCCGCTCTCGCCAGAGACCGTCCGGTCGGTGCACGCGGTACGCCCGACTCTCGTGGCCGAGCGGCCTCATCAGGACCGGGAGCGCCCGCGACCGTCCACGTTCTCCGCAGTTCGTGGTCGTTGCGCACCCGGACTCCGTGCCACCCCGAGGCCCTTTGTGGGCCGGCATGTCAGGAGATTCAATGGACGGACCTATCCAGGTACAGGTGTTCGCTCACGACGGGGTGGTGCTGGCCCGGCCACCAGATCCGGTGACGACCGTCGGCAGCCGCTATCTCGCCGGCGCGGGCGCCGCCCTGTACAACGGGCTGGACATGATCACCGGTCTCCACCTGACCCTTCCGCACCAGTCGGCGGCCATTTGCAGCACCGGCTCCAGCGCGGACAAGTCGCTGCGCCTGCTCAGTCGGTGCGGTCTCAAGACGCCCAGCGACCTGCGCGAGTTCCGCTCCGGTGCGCAGGCGGTGCAGTTCGCCCGGGACGCCGCCGAGCAGGGCGAGACGCTGGAGTTCCAGTTCCCCCCGCACGATCCGCAGTTGCGGGCCGCGCGCGCCCGGGTCGCCCCGGACCTGCTCGCCCGCCTCAACAACAAGGCCACCCTGGAAACACTGATCGCGCCGGAATACCTGCCCCGTCGCCAGGTCGCCACCCCCGCCGAGGTACGCCGCATCGTGCAACAGGACCGGCGGCCGGCGGTGGTCAAACCGGCCGGCGTCGAGGTGTACAGCGGAATCGCGATCTTCACGAGGCGGTTGCAGGACCGGCGGCACCGGTCCCTGTTCAACCAGCTGGAACAGGTGAGCGATCGGTGGATCGTCGAGGAGGAGGTGCCCTTCCGGACGATCTGGGGTGTCCAGTTCGGCGTGACGGAGAGCGGAGCGGTGCACTACCTCGGTGCGTCCGTACACCTGCCGCAGCCCACTTCGACGTGGGTCGGTTGTGTGATGGACGACGACCAGCCGCCGGCGGAACTGATCGAAGCGCTGACCGTAGGGGTCCGAAAGGCCAGTGCCCTCGGGTACCGGGGGTACTGCTCCTTCGACGCCGGGATCGGCCGGGACGGCGCCCTGCGGGTCATCGACCCGAACTTCCGGGTCAGTGGGGCCACCACCTCGCTGCTGCACCGCAGTTCGCTGCTGGGGCAGCACCCGTGCGCCATGACGACGTTCTTCTCGCTGGCTCCCGGCGTCGACGCCGAGCCGATCCTCGCCCCGTTCATCGACCGGGGGCAGTTCGTCGCGTTGATGCACCACGACCCGGCGGAGACGGACAACGGCCCGCTGCCGGCGACCATCGTCGGCATGGTCGGCGCCGCGGACCGGTACGCCTGCGGGGTGCTGGTCGCGCAGATCCAGCGGGCACTGAACGGTTGACGCGTCGTCCCCTTCCGGGCCGTTGGTGACGGTCCGGAGGGGAGGCCCCACCGGCTACCGGGATGCGGGCCAGTGCTCCGGCCTTCAGGCCGGGGGTGAAGGCCCGCGCTGGGAGGGCCGCTAGGGCCTGTGTCGAAGTCGGTTACAGCCACTCGTTGATCGCGGCGATGTGCACGGTGGCTTCGTAGCGGACGGCGA
>NZ_JBNCOB010000022.1:0-128403 GCF_049847285.1 Micromonospora sp. DT62 | reverse complement strand
ACGAAGGCCGCGCAGACGGTGCAGGTGTCGGCGTACCCGGACCACTACGCCCAGTGGGAGCAGCAGGCCGCCGACCTTGTCACCGAGCACTGGAACAGCTGACAGCAGTAGCCGACCGCCGCTGGCCGGCACCCGCAACCGGGGTGCCGGCCAGACGCACGTCCGGAGGTCCCCGGACACCTCGACGTCGCTGACGCCCTCCGGGGCGCGGTGCGAACGGTGACGGGCAGACTCCGACGTCCGGCTCGGTCGGGGCACCCCCGGTGCACGCCGCCCGAAAATCCGTGGGCGTCGCCCGGCGATGGCCCGGGGCTTTCGGTTGGCGTCGCCCGGCGAACGCCGTGGTGGGCTACGCCCGGAACTCGGTGGTCGTCGCGCGGGCGAACTCCGGTGGGTGAGGTTCGGAGGTCCGGTGGGCGACTCCCGGCGGAGTCGACTGAGCGGTGGGGAGGCCGACGGGTTCGTGGCCTGGCCGGGCGTACAGTCGGGCGGTGGAGCGTACCGAGAAGATGCCCGCGGAGACCCGACCACCCGGCGTGGCGACCGCCGATCCCGGCAGCGTCCTGCTGCCGGGCCACGACGTGCCGCTGGGGCGCTACACGACCGTTCGTCGGCTGCTTCCGCAGCGGCAGCGGCGGATGGTCGGCGCCTGGTGCTTCGTGGACCACTTCGGCCCGGACGACGTGGCCGAGCGGCCCGGCATGGAGGTGCCGCCGCATCCGCACACCGGCCTGCAGACCGTGACCTGGCTGCTCGACGGGGAGATCCTGCACCGCGACAGCCTGGGCAACGTCCAACCGATCCGCCCAGGCCAGCTCAACGTGATGACCTCGGGGCACGGCATCGCGCATTCGGAGCGGTCGCCCGAGCGGCATCCGCCGCTGATGCACGGCGTGCAGCTCTGGGTGGCGCTGCCGGATCCGGCCCGCGCCGGGGCCGCCGACTTCGCCCACCACGCCGACCTGCCGCGCTGGCGCGACGGTGAACTGGACGTCACCCTGCTGGTCGGCGAGCTCGCGGGTGAGCGGTCCCCGGCCCTGACGTACACCCCGCTGCTCGGCGCGCAGGTGGAGCTGCAGGGATCCGCGCCGGCCACGCTGCCGCTGCGGCCTGACTTCGAGTACGGGCTGCTGGCCATGTCCGGCGCCGCCGAGGTCGACGGGGTGCCGTTCACCCCGGGGGCGCTGCTCTACCTGGGCACCGGTCGGGAGCGGCTCACCCTGACGGGCACGCCGGGGAGCCGGCTGCTGCTGCTCGGCGGGGCCCCGTTCGAGGAGCCGCTGGTGATGTGGTGGAACTTCGTCGGCCGCTCGCACGAGGAGGTGGCCGCCGCCCGGGAAGACTGGATGGCCGGGCGGCGTTTCGGCGTCGTCGCCGACGATCCCGCCCCGCCGTTGCCCGCCCCGGCACTGCCGACCACCCGCCTCAAGGCGCGCGACCGCAGCGGCGGGCTGCACGGCTGAGGCAGGTAGGCGTGGCCGGGCCCGGCGCGGGTAGTCGCCGGCATGCCGACCATCTCCCCTTCCCTTGTCGAGGACAGGAAACGCCTGGTACGCCGGCTCGCCGGCAGTGGGCGCGGCTTCGCCGAGCAGTACGGCTTCCGGGTCGTCAACAACCCGTCGAGCCTGTTCCAGGTGCTCTGCCTCGCTGTGCTGCTGGCCCGCCGGGGTGACTTCCGGCGGGCAGTGGACAGCGCGCACGCCCTGCCCGCCGCAGGCTGGGACAGCGCCGCCCGGCTGGCCCGTTCCCTGCACGGTGACCGGGTACGCGTGCTTCGCGACAGCGGCCAGCGCGGCGACGTCGACGCGCTCGCCGACACGCTCGGCGACCTGGCGCGCGCAGTGGTGGAGCGCTACCGGGGCGACCTGCGCCGCCTGCGCGCGGTGGCCCACCACGACCCGGCCCGGGAGCGGGAACTGCTCACCGAGCTGCCCGGGGTGGACGCCACGGTGGTCGACCTGTTCCTGCGCGAGGCCCAGGCGCTGTGGCGCGAGGTGGCGCCGGTGGCCGACCGGAGGGCGCTCGTCGCGGCCCGTCGGCTGGGACTGGGCCGTTCCGCCGACGACCTGGCGGGCCTGGCCGGCAGCGGGGAGTCAGAGCGCCTGGCCTGGCTGGTCGGGGCGTTGGCCCGGGTCGACCTGGAGAAGCGGTACGCGGAGTTGGCCGCCTGACGCGGTGGTGGGTGGGCTGGCCCACACTTCCATCGTAATCGTCCGAACGGGTGATGTTTCATCGTATGATGGTCGCGGCACTGATGACCGCCCGGTTCGGGCGTGCATCGACCGCCTGGTGGTCGCGGCCCGGTTCGGGCCCGACCGGCCACCGGACAGGTTCTGTGTGGCGCCCCGGTCGCGGTTCGCGACAGGGGCGCCCGCCTGTCCGGCAACTCCCGCACTCCGCCGGGCGTCGGCCCAATCCACGCGGATGCCGGCTCATCTCGCCAGACCGGCCAGCAGGTTCACCGTGACCGCGATGATGAACGCCCCGAACAGGTACGACACCATCGAGTGTCGCAGGACCGTCCGGCGCATCTCGTTGCTGGTCAGTGACGTGTCGGAGACCTGGAAGGTCATTCCGACCGTGATCGCCAGGTAGGCGAAGTCCGAGTAGCGGGGCGGCTCCGACTGGTTGAAGTCGATCCCACCGTCGGGCCCCGTGTAGTAGATCCGCGCGTACCGGGCGGCGAACACGGTGTGCACCACCAGCCAGGACAGCAGCACGCTCAGCACGCCCAGCCCGCCGTAGACGTCGCGGGCGGGCGTGGCGGGCGCCCCGTGCGCGCTGGTCACCACGACGCCGACGGCCAGCAGGCTGGCCAGGCAGGCGGCGAGCAGCAGCGCGTCACGCGCCGCCCGGTTCGGGTCCTCGTGCACCGCCAGTCGGGCCGTCCCCGGCGCGTCCATCGGCCACAGCTTGCGCCAGACCAGCACCAGCCAGCTCAGCGCCGCGGCGTCCCAGCCGGCCAGCGGCGCCAGCGCCGGCGTGACGGCCAGCGCGGTGAGCCCGCCGACCACCAGGCCGATCGCGCCCATCACGGTGAGCTGGACCGCGGCCGGGGTGTGCCCGACCGGCCCGCGCGTCGTCATCCGTCACCGGCGCGGGCCCGCCCGGCGCGGGCACCACGCTCCGGCCCGGACGCACCCGGCGTGCCCGGCGTGCCCGGCCCGGACGTGGCCGGCGTGGTTGTGCCCGGCCCGGGCGCGTCGTCGGCCCGCGACAGCAAGGGTCAGATGCCGCGCAGGTGCTGCGACACGCGCTGGTGCCGCTTGTCCCGGGCCTGCGCCGCCCGCTGCGCGGAGTCGACCTCAGGGGCCGCCTCGATGCCCGCGGAACGGGCCACCTCGTTGCCGTTGGCGTAGTCGACCGGCGGCAGGGCCCGCAACGCGCGCAGCACGTCCGGCGGGGCGCCCTCCCGTTCGGCCTGGCGTACCACGTCGTCCTTCTCGGCCGGGTAGTCCAGGCTCGACAGGTACTGCAGCACGTCGGCGTAACTCGCCATGGTGTCGGCTCCTCCGGGGCATCGATCCGGTCACGACCGGCGGCGGTTACCCGCCCGGCGGGCCGTCACGCGCCGTCCCGCGCGGAAATCCCCGTCGTTTCCCGGCCGCGTTGGCGGGTACGCGCAGGCCCCGACGCAGCCTGAAGGAGCCCGGATGAACTACGACACCTTCGTCGACCAGGTCGCCCAGCGCACCCGTACCTCCTCGGAGCAGGCGGTGACGCTGACCCGGGCGACGCTGGAGACCCTCGCCGAGCGGCTGACCGGCGGGGAGGTGCTGGACCTGGCGGCCCAGCTGCCCAAGCCGTTGCAGCTCGTGTTGAAGCCGAGCCCGGGTACCGAGTCGGCGGAGCGGTTCGGCGCGGCCGAGTTCGTCGCCCGTGTCGCCGTGCGGGCCGGCGTGACCGAGCCGGCGGCGCGCGACGCCGCCCGGGCGGTCTTCGTCACCCTGCGCGAGGCGATCAGCGGCGGCGAGTTCGACGACGTGGTGGTGCAACTCCCGCGCGACTTCCGGGACATGGTCGAGCCCGCGATGGCGCCGGGCGCCACCCTGCGCCGCTCCTGACCGTGCCGCCCGCCCGGCGATGCCGGCCGGGACGACGGGGCGGTGGTGCCGGCCGCGCGGTGCCGTCCGCCGTGGTGGTGCGTCGCCTCAGGCGACGGCGCCGGCGGCGCGTAGGGCGGCGACCCGCTCCGGGGCGAAGCCCACCCCGGCCAGCAGTTCGTCGGTGTGCTCGCCCGGCTGGGGCGGGGGGCGGCGCAGCGCGGTGGGAGTGCCCGAGAAACGGGGCGCCGGGGCTGGCTGGGTGACCCCGTCCCGCTCCACGAAGGTGCCCCGCGCGGCCAGGTGCGGGTGCTCCGGCGCCTCCCGCCAGTCCAGCACCGGCGCCACGCAGGCGTCCGAGGAGCCCAGCAGCGCCGTCCACTCGTCCCTGGTCCGGGTGCGGAACAGCCGCGCCCACGACCGGCGCAGCGTCGGCCAGTTCGCCGGGTCGGTGCGGTCCAGCGCCTCGTCCGGCGCCAGCGGGAAGCCGGTACGCCGGACGAGCTCGTCGTAGAAGCGTGGCTCCAGTGCGCCGACCGCCAGATACCGGCCGTCGGCGCACTCGTAGGTGTCGTAGAAGGGAGCGCCACCGTCGAGCAGGTTCACCCCGCGCGCGTCCTGCCACATGCCGAGCCGGCGCAGGGCGTGGATCTGGGTGCTGAGCACCGCCACGCCGTCGACGATGGCCGCGTCGACCACCTGGCCCCGTGCACCGCCGCGCACCGCGTACAGGGCGGAGACCAGGCCGAGGGCGAGCATCATCCCGCCGCCGCCGAAGTCGCCGAGCAGGTTCATCGGCGGCACCGGGCGCTCGCCGGCCCGGCCGATCCCGTGCAGCGCGCCCGTCAACGCGAGGTAGTCGATGTCGTGCCCCGCGTACGGCGCCGCCGGACCGTCCTGTCCCCAGCCGGTCATCCGCCCGTACACCAGGCGGGGGTTCGCCGCGAGGCAGTCCGCCGGGCCGACACCGAGGCGCTCGGTGACCCCCGGGCGGAACCCCTCGATGAGCGCGTCGGCGTCGGCGACCAGGGCCAGCACCACCTCCCGGCCGCCGGGGGACTTCAGGTCGACCCCGATCGAGCGGCGTCCCCGGTTGAGCAGGTCCGGGTGCGGGGTGCCGAAGGCGTCCGGGTCGACGTCCGTGGCCCGGTCCACCCGGACCACGTCCGCGCCCAGGTCGGCCAGCATCATCGCGGCGAACGGGCCGGGACCGATGCCGGCCAGCTCGATCACCCGCACGCCGGCCAGCGGGCCGGCCGGGACATCCTCGGTCATCGGCACACCATAGGCGAGGCGCGTTTGCGTCGTAAGGGGCCGGGAACCCGCCCGCCGAGAAGCGGGAGGTGGCGTGGTCGACGACCGGATCAGGGTGGCCATGCTGCACGGTCCCGGTCGGCCCGACGCCGACGGCGTCAGCGACTACGTGACGCACCTGGTCGAGGCGCTCCACGGCGTCGGTGTCGAGGTGACCCCGGTGCCGGTGCGCCCCGACGCCGACCGGGAACGCTGGCGGGCCGCCACCGCCCGGGCCGCCCGCCGGGTCCGCGAGCTGGCCCCCGACGTGGTGCACGTGCAGTTCGCCCCGTCGGCGTACCGGTTCTCGGGGCAGCCCGGACTGCTGCCGTGGCGGCTGCCCCGGCGGGTGCCGCTGGTCACCACCCTGCACGAGTACGGCTGGTGGGCCTGCCCCGGCTGGCTGCCGACCCGGCTCTGGTCGGCGCTGGAGCGGGCCCGCTGCTGGGACCGGGAGTCCGGCCGGCTGGTGCCGGGCAGCGCGGCCGTGATCGTCACCAATCCCGGCCACGGCGACGTGGTCCACGCGCGTACCGGCCGGCGGGCCACCCACATCCCGATCGCGCCGAACGTCGTCGACCGCGTCGGCGCGTCCACCGCGGGGCTGCGCCTGCGGGTGGAGCTGGGCCTGCCCGAGGGCGCGCCGCTGCTGGCCTTCTTCGGTTTCGTGCACCCGGTGAAGGGACTGCGGTACCTGATCGAGGCGCTGCCGGAGCTGCGCCGAAACCATCCGGACCTGCGGCTGCTGGTGGTCGGCGGGTTCACCTCGCAGGCGCTGCCCGAGCGGGAGGCGCGGGCGTTCCGCGCCGAGCTGACCGGGCTGGCCCACCGGTGCGGGGTGGCCGACGCGGTGACGTTCACGGGGCACCTGCCCGCCGACCGGGTCTCCGCCGCGCTGCACGCCGCCGACGTGGCGGTGCTGCCGTTCACCACGGGGGTGAGCACGAAGAGCGGCGCCCTGCTCGCCGCGCTCGCGCACGGCGTGCCGACCGCGGTGACGCGGTCCGACGGCGGCGACGACGGGCCGCACCGCAGCGGCGCGGTGGCGGTGATCGGCGCCCGCCGGGACAGCGCGGCGATCGCGCGTACCGTCGGCCGGCTGCTCGCCGATCCGGTGCTGCGCCGCCGGCTCGCCGAGCGCGGGCGGGCCTTCGCCGCCGCGTACTCCTGGCCGAGGGTGGCCGCCGCGCACCGTGACCTCTACGCCCGGACCCTGGGGCGCGCGGATGCCTGAGCGGTACGCGGACATCCTGGTCGTCGACCTGCTCGGCGGGATCGGCGACCTGCTGATGCTGCTGCCGGCGGTGCACGGCCTGGCCCGCCGCAACCCCGGCGCGCGGCTGCGGGTGCTCACCCACGAGCCCGGGGCGGACCTGGTGCGCGCCGACCCGGCGGTCGCCGAGGTGCGCACCCCCCGGCACGGCCGGCCGGGCGCCGAGCGGGAGGCGGTCGTCGAGGCGCTCGCGGCCCGCCGGCCGGACCTGGCGGTCGCCACCACCCGCTACGACGGCATCCCCGACCTGCTCGAGGCCGGCGCCGGGCGGGCCGTGACGAACCTGTGGCGCGCTCCGCCGCCGGCACAGTCGGTCGGCGACCGCTACCTGGAGATCCTCTGCGCCGAGGGGCTGCTCGGCGCGGCCGACCGGGCCGCCCGGCCCCGGGTCCACCTGGGCGACGAGGCCCGACGCGCGGGCGAGCGGGCCGTGGCCCGGCTGGTGGGGGAGCCCCTCGCGCCGCCGGTGGTGCTCGTCACCGACGCCGGGATGGCGGTCAAGCGCTGGCCGGAGCGGCACTGGCGGGGGCTGGCCGGCGCCCTGACCCGGCGCGGACACCCGGTGCTCACCGTCGGCCCGGTCGACCCCGCCGCGCCGGTCGGGGTGCCGCTGCCCCGAGCCGACCTGCCCACCCTCGCCGGGCAGCTCGCGGCCGTGGGCCGGCGCGGCGGGGTGGTGGTCGGGCCGGACACCGGGCCGGTGCGTCTCGCCGCCGCGACCGGCGCCGCGACGGTGGCGCTGTTCGGCCCCACCGACGCCCGGCGGTACGGGATGGGCGGCACCGACCTGCAGGGCCTGCCCGGCTGCGGGTACCGGCGTCCCACCGCCATCACCGAACAGCCGTGCTGGTGGGAGGCGCGCTGCCCGCTCGACGCGGCCGGCCCGGCGTGCATGGCCGACCTCGACGTGGCGGCCGTGCTCGCCGCCGTCACCACCCGCTGAGCTGGGACGAAAGCCCCTCGACGCTCCAGATCACGCCCTGCGCGCGTGATCTGGCGTGCCCCGTTTGCCGAGCCCACGGGCCTGCCCTAACCTTGTCGCGACGAGGGGAGTACTTCCCACGAGCCATCCCGGTCAGTACGGCGTGCCCGGAGCACGCCTCGGGTGGCTGCCCACGAAAAGTGGGTGAAGGAGACCTCGAACATGACAGGGTGTTCGAGGAGGCTCCATGTCCGATTTGCCATATCTTGCTGCCACCAATCTCCAGTCGGTGGGCACCCCCACGCTGTGGGGCGTCACCATCGCCGCCGTGATCGCCCTGCTGGTGCTGGACTTCCTGGTCACCCGGAAGCCGCACGAGGTGTCGATGCGGGAGGCACTGGGCTGGTCCGCCTTCTACATCGCCCTTCCGCTGGCCTTCGGCGCCTGGATCTGGGCCCGCTTCGGCTCCAACCAGGGCGTGGAGTACCTCACCGGTTACCTGGTGGAGAAGTCCCTCTCGGTCGACAACCTGTTCGTCTTCATGCTGCTGCTGGCCGCGTTCGCGGTGCCGGCCGAGCTGGCCCAGCGGGCCCTGCTCTACGGCATCACCGGCGCGCTCCTGCTGCGCGCGGTGTTCATCGCCATCGGCGCGGCGGCGCTGCAGACCCTGGACTTCGCCTTCCTGCTCTTCGCGATCATCCTGCTGCTCACGGCGGCGAAGCTGCTGCGCGACGCCGTCACCGGGCACGAGCAGGAAGTCGACATCAGCAAGATGCGTTCGGTGCGGCTGCTGCGCAAGTTCATGCCGGTCACCGAGGACTACCACGGCCCGAAGATGGTCGTGCGCATCGCCGGTCGGCGTACGCTCACCCCGTTCGCCCTCGTGGTGACGGCGCTGCTCGCCACGGACATCGTCTTCGCCGTCGACTCGGTGCCCGCCGTCTACGGCATCACCGAGGACCCGTACCTGGTCTTCGCCACCAACGCGTTCGCCCTGCTGGGGCTGCGGGCGCTCTACTTCGTGCTGCACGCCGCGCTCAGCCGGCTGGTGCACCTCAGCTACGGCCTGGCGATCATCCTGGCGTTCATCGGCGTCAAGCTCGGCCTGCACTGGGCGCACGGCATCTGGCCGGGCGTGCCGGAGATCCCGACCCTCGCCTCCCTGGGCGTCATCATCGGCGTCCTGGTGATCGTGACCCTCACCAGCCTGCGGGCCACCAGCAAGGCCGGCCGGGGCGAGAAGGAGATCGTGGTCGAGCGGAACTGAGGCGTCACCCGTCGCGGTGCGGATCCGCCGACCGCGCCTCGCCACCCACCCCGGGTGGTACGACTGACGGGTGGGAATCGTGTCACCGGGCTTCCAGGGCCGGCCCCGCTCCGCGGAGCCGGCCCTGCCGCCGGGGCAGTACCTGACGCAGGACTTCCCGGTGCTCTCCGCCGGCCCGACGCCGAGGGTGCCGCTGGAGACCTGGGAGTTCGTCATCTCCACCGAGTCCGGCGCCGAGTTCCGCTGGAGCTGGGACGAGCTGATGGCGCTGCCCCAGGAGACCCCGGCGGTGGACATCCACTGCGTCACCCGCTGGTCGAAGCGGGACACCGACTGGCAGGGGGTCTCCCTGGACACCCTGCTGGCGGGCGTCGACACCGGCGCCCAGTACGCGCAGGCCCACTCGTACGGCGGCTACACCACGAACCTGCCGCTGGCCGACCTGCGCGGCGGACGGGCCTGGATCGCGCACCGCTACGACGGCGGCCCGCTGCCGGCCGAGCACGGCGGCCCGGCCCGGCTGCTCGTGCCGCACCTCTACTTCTGGAAGTCCGCCAAGTGGGTGCGCGGCATCCGGCTCACCGCGGAGGACCAGCCCGGATTCTGGGAGACCGCCGGCTACCACGACTACGGGGACCCGTGGCGTGAGCAGCGGTACCAGGGCGATTGACCGCCCCGCTGCGCTGGCGGGTGGCCCGGCTGTGCGAACGCCGGGTGGAGACGCCCACCGCGCACACGCTGGTGCTGGAGGCGCCCGGCTGGCCGGGGCACCTGCCCGGGCAGCACGTCGACGTGCGGCTGACCGCCCCCGACGGCTACCAGGCGGCCCGGTCGTACTCGCTGGCCGGCCCGGCCGAGGCCGACCGGATCGCGCTGACCGTGCAGCGGGTGCCCGACGGCGAGGTGTCGCCGTACCTGATCGACGTCTACGCCGAGGGCGACCCGGTGGAGGTGCGCGGCCCGGTCGGCGGCTGGTTCGTCTGGCGGCCGGAGGAGACCGTCCCGGTGCTGCTGGTGGCCGGCGGGTCGGGCGTCGTGCCGCTGATGGCGATGGTGCGCGCCCGCCGCGCCGCCGGCAGCCGGGTGCCGTTCCGGCTGCTCTACTCGGTGCGCACCCCGGCCGACGTGTTCTACGCCGACGAGCTGCGCCGCCGGGTCCGCGACGACCTGGGCCTGGACGTCGCGTACGTGTACACCCGCGAGGCGCCGCAGGACTGGCGGGGCGAGCCGCACCGGATCGGGCTGGCCGACGTGAACAGCCACGGCTGGCCGCCCGAGCTGGAGCCGCTCTGCTACGTCTGCGGGCCGACCGGCTTCGTGGAGACGGTGGCGGACCTGCTCGTCGGGCTCGGCCACCAGAGCCGGCGGGTGAAGACCGAACGGTTCGGCCCCACCGGCTGAGCGTCGAGGAGGAGCGCCCGATGACCGACACGTCGTACCTGGACGGCAACATGCTCGACGGCCCGCTGCGGGAGCTGTTCGCCGTCGACCTGAGCACCGCCGCCGGGCGGTGCGAGCACTGCCGCATGCTGGGCCCGCTGGCCGGCCTGCGGGTCTACCCGCACGCCCCCGGCCTCGTCGGCCGCTGCCCGAACTGCGCCGAGGTGATGCTGCGGCTGGTCCGCTCGCCCGGGCACGCCTGGCTGGACCTGCGCGGGGCCACCTTCCTGCGGGTGCCGATGCCGCCGGAGCAGCCGTACCCGGGTCCGCTGTGACGGCGGGGGAGGGCGACGCGGCAGCGGCGGCCGGGTCGGACGGGGGTCCGGCGGTGGGCGAGGACCTGCGGGCGCGGTCGGCGTCGGAGGTGTTCGACGACCACCTGCGGCTGGCCGCCGAGCACCGGTTCGCCGAGGATCTGGCGCGCAACGTGTCGCCGTCGTGCGTGGTCCTGGAACGGCGCGGCGTGTTCCGCGGGCACGAGGGCGTCGGGGAGTTGGCGCGCCTGCTGGAGGAGGAGCTGCCCGGCGCCCGCTACGTGTACACGAACCGGATGGTCGAGGGCCGGGTGGCGTTCCTGGAGTGGACGGCGCGGATCGAGGGCGTACGGGTCTGCGACGGGGCGGACTCGTTCCTCATCGAAGAGGGCTGGATCGTCGCCCAGACCATCCACTACACGCTGGAGCGGGTCGACGACGGGGCGGACCAGCCGGCCGGTCCGTGAGGGCCGGGGCGCCCGCGACTCGCTGGACAAGGGCGGCGCGCACGGCGACAGTGGTCTGCCGTGAGGTCTCTGCGTACCACGGGTCCGGCCGCCATCCGTCGGCCCCGGCCGGCCGACGAGGCCGAGTTCATCGACGGGGCGTGGCGCGATCACGAACGGTGGGCGATCACCGCCCCGTGTCCCGCCGGCGAATAGGCCGGTGGCGGCACGTCACGACCGCCACCGGCCACCGGGTCAGCGCCCGGGCCGGCGTGCCTCGGGCCGCTGGCCGTCGAGGCGTACGAACCGCCCCTGCTTGTGCTCGACGCGCCGGCGCTGCCGGGCCGTGAGCTGCGGGCGACCGCTCTGCCGCAGGTAGATCGGCTGCCGCCGGTCGTTCGACATCGGTGTGCTCATGGCGCTGTCCTCCCGTCGCTCGGGTAACGGTGGAGCACCACCGTGCCGCCGGGGCGGGTGAGGTGAACCCACCCGCCCCGGGTGATCCGGCGCAGCCGATCGGCTGCGGAGGCGAAAGGCGGCCGTGTCGCGTCAGACGCGGGAGGTGAAGGTCGCCAGGAACCGGTGCGGGGTGACCACCCCGGCGTTGTCGAAGCAGATCACGTCCACCTCGACGTCGAGCGCGGTGGACCAGGGCTGGGTCAGGTGGCAGTAGTTCGAACCGGCCCCCTGCGCCACCACCTGGGCGTGCGTCTCCGCGACTCCGAGCTGCGGGAACTTCGCCAGGTAGCGGCCGGCCGGGGCGATCGCCGCGACGGTGTTGGCGCCGACGCCGAGCACCGAGTTGTCGTTGGTCGGCCCGCCCACCGCGGTGCCCAGGTAGCCGAAGCGCGACGGCGGGGCGAGCGAACCGATCACCGGCCGCCGACGGTGGTACGACAGGGCGAAGTCGGTGGCCGCCGGCGCCCCGGCCTGGTCGAAGCAGGACACGTTCGCGGCCACGTCGACGCCGGAGAAGGACCAGCTGTCGATCTTGCAGCGGCGCGGTGCCGCGTTCGGCTGGACCGCGGTGACCTGCACGTCACCGGCCAGCGCCCCGGCGAGCCCGACGCCCGGCAGCTTCACCGCCCACTGGCCGACCCCCAGCGGTCCGATGCCGTTCGCCGCCCCCGTCGAGTTGTACGACTGGACCAGCGCCCCGCCGGCCTGCTGGACGTACGCGTGGGCGGTGCCCGCCGGCAGCACGCCGCTGCTGGTGGTCCACAGGACGGTGAACGGGGTGTCGTCGCGGTCCCCGCCCGGCTTGTGGCACTGCACGTCGACGATCTGGTCCGCGCCGGAGGAGTACCAGCGGACGACCTCGCAGTAGTGGCCGGTGCGGTTGACCGGGGTCACGTGCGGCACGCCCCGGGCGCCGGAGGCGACCTGCGGGAAACGCACCAGGAACCGGCCGGGGGCGACCTTCGCGCCCTGCGCCCAGGCAGCGGGGAAGGCGGTCTTCCAACTGCCCCACTGCCGGGTGGTGTCGAGCACCGTCCAGGCCGGCACGGTCGGGTCCTTGACGTAGGCGAAGCCCCATCGGTCGGCGGTGGCCGCCACGGCCGGGCCGGCCGGCGCGAGCGCGCCGGCGGCCAGCACGGCGGTCAGCGCGGCGGCGGCGAGCGAACGGAGTCGCATCTTTCCTCCTGATGACGAAGGTCGGGTCGGCAAGCAGCGTGCGCCGCCACGCTGGCCGTCACTGTCGGCAACCGCACAGTCGCGTGTCGCAAGTCCGCCGCTGTCGGCACCCGGCCTCGGGCCCGTCGGCCGTGGTCGTACGCGGCGTCCGCCGCGACCGGTCCGCGCCGCTTCACCCGGAGCGGGTGATGACGGACAGCGACGGTCTTCCTACCGTGGAGGCATGGCTGTCGTCCGTCCGACCCCCGCCGACCCCACACCCGGCCTGCGGGCCACCGCCGGGGAGAGCGGCGACCAGCGGGCGATGCCGCCCGAGCTCGGCCCGGACTCCATCGCCGTGCTCAGCGGTCCGACCTTCATGTACTCCGACTCCCGCGGGGACGTGCCGCCCGGCAGCATCGGCGGGCTGGTGCACCTGGACACCCGGCTGCTCAGCGGCTGGGTGCTCACCGTCAACGGCGAGCAGCTGCTGGTGTTGCGCGCCGAGACCATCGACCACTACTCGGCCCAGTACGTGCTGACCAACCCGGCCCAATCCGGCCTGCCGCCGGACAGCCTGGGCATGCGGCGGCTGCGGTACGTCGGCGACGGCTTCCACGAGCGGGTGGAGATGGTGTCCTTCCGGCCGGAACCGGTCCGGTTGGAGCTGCGGCTGGCCGTGGGCGTCGACTTCGCCGACCTGTTCGAGGTCAAGTCCGGGGTTCGGGACCGCTCCGCCGAGATCACTCGCCACCACGCGCAGGACGGCTCGGAACTGTGCTTCACGTACGCCCGGGGAGACTTCGCCGCCGAGACCCGGGTCTGCTGCTCCCGGCCGGCGGACCGGGTCGAGGGCGACGACCTCGTCTGGGACATCACCCTGCACAGACGGGAGGAGTGGTACGTCGACCTGCACGTGCCGCTGCCACCGGGAATGGGGGTGGTGGAGCCGGTCCGGGGCGACATCGCCGACGTTTTCCACCGCCGCGCCGACGACCCGGTGCGCCGCTGGGCCCTCGGGCGGGCGGTGCTGCGCAGCGACAACCAGGCGTTGGCGCGGACGCTTGCGCAGACCCGCGACGACCTGGCGGCGCTGCGCCTCGACCTGGAGGTCAAGGGACAGCGCATCATGCTCCCCGGCGCCGGCCTGCCCTGGTTCCTCTCCGTCTTCGGCCGCGACACCCTCATCACCGCGTACCAGACGCTGGTCGCGGGCCCGGCCCTGGCCAAGGGCGCGCTGCTCGCGCTGGCCCGGTTGCAGGGCGAGAAGTGCGACGACTTCACCGACGAGGAGCCCGGCAAGATCCTGCACGAGGTGCGCAGCGGCGAGCTGACCCGCACGGGAGTGAAGCCGTACGGGCCGTACTACGGCTCTGCCGACGCCACCCAGCTCTGGCTGGTCCTGCTGTCGGAGTACTGGCGGTGGACCGGCGACGACGAGACCGTGCGCTTCCTGCGTGACAACGCGCTCGCCGCGCTGCACTGGATCGACCGGTACGGCGACCGCGACGACGACGGCTACGTCGAGTACGCGACGCGCTCCCCGGAAGGGCTGGGCAACCAGTGCTGGCGCGACTCCCCGGACGGCGTCTGCTTCGCCGACGGGCGTATCCCCGTGCTGCCGATCGCCACCAGCGACCTGCAGGGCTACACGTACGACGCGAAGCTGCGCCTGGCCGAGCTGGCCGACGGGCCGCTCGCCGACCCCGACCTGGCCCGCCGGCTGCGCGCCGACGCCGAGGCGCTGTACGAGCGCTTCAACCGCGACTTCTGGATCGACGACCGGGGCGGCTTCTACGCGGTCGGGCTGGACGGCGACAAGAACCCGATCGACTCGAAGACCTCCAACATGGGGCACCTGCTGTGGAGCGGGATCGTGCCGCCGGAGCGGGCTGGCACGGTGGTGCGGCAGCTGATGGGCGGCGACATGTTCTCCGGCTGGGGGATCCGCACGCTTTCCTGGGACGAGCGGCTCTACAACGCCCTCGGCTACTACCTGGGCACCGTCTGGCCGCACGACAACTCGCTGGCGGCGCTCGGCATGGCCCGCTACGGCTACCGGGCGGAGGCGAACCGGGTCAGCCTTGCCCTGCTGGAGGCGGCCGAGCAGTTCGGTCACCGGCTGCCGGAGGCGATGAGCGGGTTCCCCCGGGAGCGGCTGCTCTTCGCGATCCCGTACCCGACCGCGTGCAGCCCGCAGGCGTGGGCCGCCGGCGCGCCGCTGGCCTTCGTCCGGGCGATGCTCAACCTGAACCCGGTGGACGGCCGGCTGGTCCTCGACCCCGACATCCCGCACGAGATCGGGCGGATCGCCGCCGAGCGGGTGCGGGCGTTCGGGCGCTGCTGGGAGGTGGAGGCGGTCGGGCAGACCGGGCACGTCCGGCTGGCCGAGTGCTGAATCGTCCGACTCGCCACGTTTGCCCCGCCCCGGGGTGGGAACGGGGCGGCAATGACGAAACCTCGTGTGGTGATCGTGGGGGCCGGGTTCGCCGGTTACCACGCGGCGAAGACGTTGAGCCGGCTGGCCCGGGGCCGGGCCGAGATCGTGCTGCTGAACTCCACCGACTACTTCCTCTACCTGCCGCTGCTGCCCGAGGTGGCCGCCGGCGTGGTCGAGCCCCGACGGATCTCCGTGCCGCTGACCGGGACGCTCGACGGGGTGCGGGTGCTCATCGGCGAGGCCGACCACGTGGACCTGCAGAACCGCTGGGTCGGCTTCACCCAGCCGGAGGGGGACCGCAACCGGATCGCGTACGACCGGCTGGTGCTGGCCGTCGGCAGCGTCAACAAGCTGCTGCCGATCCCCGGTGTGACCGAGTACGCCCACGGCTTCCGGGGCCTGCCCGAGGCCCTCTACCTGCACGACCACGTGATCCGGCAGATCGAGCTGGCCGAGCAGACCGACGACCCGGCCGAGCAGCAGGCGCGCGCCACGTTCGTGGTCGTCGGCGCCGGCTACACCGGAACCGAGGTCGCCGCGCACGGCCAACTCTTCACCGACGAGCTGGTCTCCCAGCGCCCCCGACTCAAGATCCGCCCGAAGTGGATGCTGCTCGACGTCGCGCCCCGCGTGCTGCCGGAGCTGGACCAGCGGATGTCGGAGACCGCCGACCGCGTGCTGCGCCGCCGCGGCGTGGACGTGCGGATGGGCACCTCGGTGGCCGTGGCCACCGCCGACGGGGTCACCCTCACCGACGGCGACTACGTGCCCACCTGCACCCTGGTCTGGTGCGTCGGCGTGCGCCCCGACCCGTTCGTCGCCGAGCTGGGACTGCGCACCGAGAAGGGCCGCCTGGTCGTCGACGAGTACCTCACCGTCCCCGGCTTCCCCGAGGTGTACGCCTGCGGTGACGCCGCCGCCGTGCCCGACCTGGCCCGGCCCGGGCAGATCTGCACCATGACGGCGCAGCACGCGCAGCGGCAGGGCAAGCTGGCCGCACACAACATCGCCGCCTCCTACGGGCAGGGGCGACGCAAGCCGTACAAGCACCACGACCTGGGCTGGGTGGTCGACCTGGGCGGCAAGGACGCGGCGGCGAACCCGTTGAAGGTGTCGCTGTCCGGACTGCCCGCCAAGGCGGTCACCCGCGGCTACCACCTGCTGGCGATGCCGGGCAACCGGGCCCGGGTGGGCGCCGACTGGATGCTCGACGCCGCGCTGCCGCGCCCGGCCGTGCAGCTCGGCCTGGTCCCGGCCAACGCCGTGCCGCTGGAGAGCTCCTCACCGGAGGTGGCCGTCCGGGCGCGCTGACCGCCCGCCCGGTGCGCTCGCGGCGATCGCCGCCACGTTCCGCTCCCGGGGCGGGTCGCCTCAGCCGGGGGCGAGGGCGGCGTCCGTGACGGGACGGGCGCCGGCGACGAACGCGTCCAGGGCCGCCCCGTGCAGCACCCCGCCGGGCACCGGATCCCGTGCGGCCCGGGCGGACAACCGGGCCACCGGCAGCCGCCCGGGGCGCAGCGCGGCGGCGAACACCACGTTGCCGTACCGCCGCCCGCGCAGCATCCGGCGGTCGGCGACCAGGCAGACGTCGGCGAAGACCGCCCGCAGGGTGGCCGCCTGGACGCGGGCGAAGACCAGCGGCGGCAGGTCGGTCACGTTGACCAGGAGCACGCCGTCGGGGCGCAGCGCCCGGGCCACCTCGGTGACGAACTCGACGCTGCGCACGTGGGCGGGCATCCGCGCCGCCCGGTAGATGTCGGCGAGCACCAGGTCGTAGCCGGCCGCGGGCGCCCGGCCCACCGCGTCCCGGGCGTCGGCCACCCGCACGTCGACGCCAGCGGGCAGCGCGGGCAGTTCCCGCGCCACCAGGTCGACCACGGCCCGATCGCGTTCCACGACCAGTTGCGGTGAGCCGGGCCGGGTGGCGGCCACGTAGCGGGGCAGGGTCAGCGCGCCGCCGCCCAGGTGCAGCACGGCCAGCGGCCGGCCGGGCGGCGCCGCCAGGTCGGCCACGGCAGCCATCCGCCGCACGTACTCGAAGTGCAGGTGCCGGGGGTCGGCCACGTCCACGTAGGACTGCTCCACGCCGGCGGCGAGGAGCGTACGCCCGGTGGGGCGGGCCGGGTCGACGACCAGCTCCAGCGGGGGCGCGTCGGAGGGGGCCACCCCGGCAGGCTAGCCGAGCCGGGGCGGGCCGGCGGGTGGACGTCCGCCGGCCCGTGTGCCGGTCAGCCGGTCGCCATCCCGGCGCCCGCCTCGTCGATCGCGTCGTCGACGGCGTGGGCGAGGTCCACGTCCATCGCGGTCACCGCGCCGGCCTGCCGGGACCGTACGGTCAGCACGGCGGTGCCCGGGTCGGGGCGGCCGATGCGCGGGCCGCGACCGGTCTCCTGGCGCAGCCGGTCGATCCGGTCCAGCACCCGGTCCAGGTTGTCCGCCGGCAGCTCCAGCGTGCGGGACAGCGCCTCGCCGTCGCCGGACCAGTAGGGCAGCGCGCCGAGTGCCTCCCGCAGGTCGGTGTCGCTCAGCGGGGGCGTCGCGCTGACCGCGCCGACCACCCCGCCACCGACGGACGGCGGCTCCAGCAGGTCACGCAGGCCGTCCGGCACGTGCAGCGACTCGATCAGGTCGCCGTCGTGGTCGGCCAGCGCCGCCACGGTCGCCTCCGCCTGGTAGCGGGCCTGCTCCGGGGTACGGCCGCTGATCCGGCCCACCTCGGCCAGGAAGCCGGGCAGGTCCGGGCGTCGCCGGATGCCGTCCACGGGGAGGACGTCGTGCAGCTTCGTCGGCACCGCCGCCAGCAGCCGCCGGCGTTCCGCCTCGCCGAGGGCGAAGGCCAGGACCAGCACGGTCGACTCGACGCCCACCTTGGCGGTCCGGAAGTCGGCGCCGGTACGGCGGACGACGTCGTCGACCAGCGCGTGGTAGCCCAGCGGAGTCCCTTCCGGCGTACCCGAGCCCCGGTCGGGCAGGGGGCGCGGGGACTCCGGGACGCCCGCCGGTGGCGGCGCCGGCCCACCCCGCGTGCTGTCCGGCTTGTGGCGGCTGCCGGCCGGCGGCGGACCGGCGCGCTTGCCCTGCTCCAGGTGGGTGAGCTGCTTGGAGGCGCTCAGGCTGGCCCCCGTCTCGCTGGCCTGCATGCCGCGCTCCCGCGCCTGGCGGGCCAGCGCGCGGCGACGTTGGTTGTCGCCCTCCATCTGCTTGCGCATGGTGACACCTCGCTTCCGCTGGTGTTCCCTCGCTTCCGCCGGTCGCCTTCCCGCCGGTACCGGCACCGAAACGGACGCCGACGGCCGGGCCGGCGACGCCCGGGTGGGCGGCGCGACAGCTTCATCCGGCGGGGGTGAGGGGCCGTCACCCGGCGGGAGCCGACGATCGCAGCGGACCGGAGAACTTCCGAGAACGCGGAAGGACAGGTCGTGATGAAGAGGATCGTCGAGATCGTTCCCGCCCGACCCGGCTGGTACGCCCGCTGGCGCCTCTCGCCCGAGGACACCCGCTGCTACCCCGTCAGCCTGTGGGCCCTGCTGGAGGAGGGCGACGGCTCGGGGCGTGAGGTGGTCGGGGTGGACTGCATCGGGCAGTGGCCCGGGGCGGACGACAACGAGGCGGGTGGGGTGTTCGTCCGCTATCTCTTCCAGACTCCCGATTCGGGGCCGCCGGAGGACGCCGAGCCGCCGACGACGGGGCAGCGGCGGACCACCGGGCCCCGGCTGCAACCGCTCACCGCACCCTGATCCTCACTCCGGCCCCCGGCCCCTGGTCCCAGGGTCGGGGGCCACCCCCCGCCCGAGCGGAGCCCGGTCGGCCTCAGCCCGCCCGGCGGGCGGCGCCGTCGCTGCCGCGTTCCACCGCGAGCAGCTCGGTCAGGCCGGTGCGGTCGAGCAACTGCTGGAGCTGGGAACCGACCCCGGTGAGTCGGACCGCGCCCGTGCCGTCGTGATGGGCGGTCAGGAACGCGCTGAGCCCGGACGAGTCGCACAGGCTGACCCCGCTCAGGTCGAACAGGAGCTCCTGGTAGCCGTCCCGGCGCAGCTCGGCGGCGGCGTTGACGAGCTCCGGGGCGGTGTCGAAGTCCAGCTCACCGGACAGCCGGAGCCGGGCACGCCCGGCGTCGAGCCGGGTCACCTCGATGGTCAACAGCTGAGCGGCCATGCGCCCATGTTCCCAGCCGCGGGCCCGGGTGCAAACCGGGGGGCCGGGCGGAGCGCGTCAGGCCGTGCCGGCGGCGCCCTCCGCCGCTGCCAGGCCCTCGCCGAGCGGCCGGGCGAGCAGGCCGGTGACGCCGGTCATGTCGAGGATCGTCGCCAGGAACCGGGGCACGGCGTGCAGCCGGAGGGCGGTGCCGCACTGCTGCCCCTCGCGCCACGCGTGCACGATCACCCCCAGGCCGGTGCTGTCGATGAAGAGCAGGTCGGTGAAGTCGAGGACGAGGGCCGGCGGGGCGCTGGCGAGCATCCGGTCGACCTCGGCGCGCAGCGGCCCGGCGGTCGTGTAGGCGAGGTCGCCCCCGACCCGAATGAGCGGTGCGGCGGGATCCGACCGGTCGACGGTCATGCTCAACGGAGTCGCCTCGGGTTGGCTCCGACAAGACAGCACCGATCACGCCCTTTCGCAGGCCGCCGAGGGGGCGGGGGTGAGGGGATCGTAACAACGCGCCGCAGGTCCCGCCGGGCACCGAGCGCCGGCCGCACGACCGGCGTCGGGTGGCGTTCGCGGCACACCGGCGTAGGGTGGTGCGAGAGATCTGACCACCTGTGCTGCCTCCCGGTGGTGCGGGTGTCGACAAGGAGTGGGGCTCAGCCGGTGACTGCTGCGGACGTCCGGGACTCAGATCCCGGCGACGGGCGGGTCTCCACACCGAGTGCCGCACGGGCCACGGCGCGGTCCGTCGGCGCCCCGGCACGCCCTTCCTCCGCGCTCCCCGCACTGGCGGCCGACCGGGAGCACGCGGCACCCGACTGGTCCGAGGTCGTCGAGCACTTCCGCGAGGGTCTCGTCGTCTGCGACGCGCAAGGCGTCGTCCGGCACGTCAGCCCGGTGGCCGAGCGGCTGCTGCCCGAGGTCACCCCGGGCGAGCTGCTCGCTGCGGCCAACCTTCCAGGGCTGACCGCCGACGGCGAGTTCACCCACCGCGGCCGCCGGCTGCGCGCGCGCCGGGTGCCGCTGTCGGCCGCCCGCTGCTGCTGGTACGTCGAGGACGTCACCGAGAGCGTCACCCGCGCCGACGCCCTGCTCGCCGAGCGGGCCCGCTCGGCGTTCCTGGCGGTCGTCGGCGAGAAGCTCGGCAATCCCCTGCATCCGGACCGGGCCGCCGCGGCGGTGGTCCGTCTCGCCGTGCCGACGCTGGCCGAGGTGGCGGTGCTGGTGCTGGCACCCCGTTCCGGTCGGGCGCGCTGGTGGCGGGCCGCCCGCAGCGACGACGACGCCCCGGTGGTGGACAGCGGCGTCCTGCCCGCCGTCGACCTGCCCGCGGCGATCACCGAGGGGCTGGACGGCGGGGAACCGCACACCGTCGACTGGCTGGCGGAGCAGGCCGTGGAGGCCGGCTGGCTGCCCGGGCTGACCGCGGCGGAGGCCTGCGTACGGGTGGTGCCGCTGCCCGGTCGCGACGCCCCGGCCGGCGTGCTGCTGGTCGCGCGGCGCGTCGAGCGCTGGTACGACGAGGCCGACGTGGACCTGGCCCGTGCCTTCGCGGCCCGGGCGGGGGCGGCGCTGACCACCGCGCTGCTCTACCGCGACCAGGCCGAGGTCGCCGACACGCTCCAGGCGAGCCTGGTGCCGGTGGAGCCGGCCGAGGCGACCGGGGTGCAGTGGGGCACCGCCTACCGGCCGGCCCAGGCCGGGTTGCGCATCGGTGGCGACTTCTACGGCTCGCACCGGCTGGCCGACGGCGGTTCCGTGTTCTTCCTGGGCGACGTCTCCGGCAAGGGCGTCGAGGCGGCGGTCTTCACCGGCCAGCTGCGTCAGTGCCTTCAGGCGCTGCACCGGGTCGAGTCGCAGCCGGGGCG
Source organism: Micromonospora sp. DT62 (assembly GCF_049847285.1). Classification (NCBI taxonomy): domain Bacteria; kingdom Bacillati; phylum Actinomycetota; class Actinomycetes; order Micromonosporales; family Micromonosporaceae; genus Micromonospora; species Micromonospora sp. DT62. Next base: position 107,400 of record NZ_JBNCOB010000022.1, on the reverse strand, counting down.
CCTGCTGAAGCTGCTGAACGACGCGCTGCTGGAGACCAGCCAGGCGCAGGGGCAGGGACGTTTCGCGACCATGGTCCTGGGAGTGGTCCGCGCGCACCGCGAGGGGGGCCTGACCCTGACCCTGGCCGGCGGCGGTCATCTGCCGCCGCTGGTGCTGCGCGGCTCCGGCGAGGTCGAGCCGGTCCCGCTGTCGGGCATGCTGGTCGGCGTGGTCCCCGATCCCCGGATCGGGGAGGTGACCGTCCGGCTGGAGCCGGGCGAGACCTGCCTGCTCTACAGCGACGGGGTGACCGAGGCGCGCGGGGGCCGCCGCGGCAACGAGCAGTTCGGCACGGAGCGGCTGGTGCACGCGGTGACCGGCTGCCAGCGGATGCCCGCGCCCGCCCTGGCCGAGCGCGTCGAGCAGGTGACCTGCGACTGGTTGGCCCACGGCGACCACGACGACATCGCCGTGCTCGCGCTGCGCGCGACCGGCCCGGGCGGGCGTACGGCCAGGCACCTGCACGCGGTGCCCGACGCGAGCGGCACCGCCGAGACGAGGGAGACCCGACCGTGACCGTCGCCCCGACCGCCGGGGCCACCCCGGCAGGCGCCTGGCCCGGATACCTGGACTGCCTCCAGGAGGCGGACGAGTACGCCGCCATCGAGGTGGCCACCGGCCTGCTCGAGGCCGGCGTGCCCGCCGAGCGCGTCCTGCTCGACCTGGTCGCCCCGGCGCAGGCCGAGGTGGGGGAGCGGTGGGCGCGCAACGAGTGGAGCGTCGCCCAGGAGCACGCCGCGACGCACATCAGCGAGCGGGTGGTGGCGGCGGTGGCCGCGTACGCGAACCCGCGTCCGACGCGGGGTCGGGTGGTGGTGGCCTGCATGGACGGCGAGTGGCACGCCCTGCCGCCCCGGCTGGTCGCCGAGGTGCTGCGGCTACGGGGCTGGCAGGTCACCTTCCTCGGCGCGAGCGTCCCCGCCCCGCATCTGGTGTCGTACCTGCACCGGCACGACGCCCACGCGGTCGCGCTCGCCTGTGCGCTGCCGATGCGCCTGCCACACGCGCACCGCATGATCGAGGCGTGCCGGCGCGTGGACGTACCGGTGGTGGTGGGGGGCCGGGGATTCGGCGCGGACGGACGCTGGGCCCGGCGGCTCGGCGTCGCCTGGGCGCCCGACGCCCCGACCGCCGCGAACCTGGTCGCCGACGAGCGCGCGTTGCGCCGCGTCCCGCCGGCGGAGTTGAGCCACCTGGCCGACGACGAGTACACCAGCCTGGTCAAGCGGCGCGGCGAGCTGATCGACGGCGCGCTGGCGGACCTGCGGGAACACGACCCGGGGACGCGCGACTACACGCCCAGCCAGCTGGACTCCACCGTCAGCGACCTGGGCTACATCGTGGACTTCCTGGCCGCCGCGCTCTACGTCGACGACGGCTCGCTGTTCACCGAGTTCGTCGACTGGCTGGTCGAGATCCTCACCAGTCGGGGTGTGCCGGCCCCCGCCCTGGAGTCGACTCTGGAACACTACGGGCGGGTCCTGCGCGACTTTCCCCGGGCCGCGCGGTTCCTCGGGGCGGCGCGGTCGTCCCTGGCCAGGATGGGCGACTCCGGGGCGCGATGAGCGCCGGTGCGGCCGTGTCGGGTGCCCCTGCTTATACTTGCCACACTGCAAGCATCCGCCTGCGGTCAAGCGAGGGGGTCCAGGGGTGACGTTCACGGTCACGTACGCCGACCGCGACGGCGGGGCGACGCGCCTGCGGCTGGCCGGCGAACTCGACCTGAGCACCGCGCCCGAGCTCAACGCCGCCATCGACCGGCTGATCGGCGCCGGCGAGCGCCGCCTGCTGGTGGACCTGACGGAGCTCACCTTCTGCGACTCCACCGGGATCGCCGCCTTCGTCCGGGGCGACAACCGGGTCGCCGCCGACGGCGGGTGGCTGCGGGTCACCGGCGCCACCGGCCGGGTCGACCGCGTGCTCCAGGTGACAGGGCTGGCCGAGGTGCTGAGACACGAGTCCGGCAGGGCCGACCCGACGGCGCGGTCCGCCAGTTGATGGGCTAGATTTCCCCGCCGGCACAGAGCGCCTCACGATTCTCCGTTCCACCGACCCGAAGCAGGTAGTGATGGGTGCAGACACTCCGAGTCCGGTTCGCATCCTGGTGGTGGACGACGACCCGGGCGACGTGTTGATGATCGAGGAGGCCCTCGCCGACTCCGACGTCGACAAGGTCATCGACGTGGTCAGCGACGGCCAGGAGGCGATGGAGTTCCTGCGCCGCGAGGGGCGGCACACCGACGCCCGGCGGCCGGACGTCATCCTGCTCGACCTGAACATGCCCCGGATGGACGGGCGCCAGGTGCTCGGCGAGGTCAAGAGCGACGAGGACCTGCGTACGATCCCGATCGTCGTGCTGACCACCTCCAACGCCGACACGGACATCGTGGGCAGCTACACGCTCCAGGCCAACGCCTACGTCACCAAGCCGATCGACCTGGACGACTTCAACGACGTGGTGCGCCGGATCGACGAGTTCTTCGGCCGGGTGGTCGTGCTCCCGAAGCGCTCCTGAGGCGCCTCCGGGCGGATCGGCCCCGCCGGGTCGCGCGCCGGCACCCCGGGACGCGCCCGTGTTGCGGGCGTCCGCATGGTGAACATTTTTCCCGAAGCCCCTCCGCTGCCGCCCCCAGCGCCGAGGATCCAGGGTGGGGAAGGAAACACCGGCTGCCTGGGGGGCGACAGTATGAGGTTCTGCGTCGTGGAGACCGGCTATGACCAGCGGCAGGTCGATTCCTGCCTGGACGAGATCGGCGTCCGGTTGGCCCGGCTCGCCGCCCGGACGGAGGGCGCCGCGAGGGCCGGTCGCGAGTGGGACGAGATCCGTGACGAGGCGACGGCGCTGCGCGGCCTGCTCGAACGGCTGGACCTCGGCGACGCGGACCGGGCCCGGCGCGGCGCGCACGACGCCGATCGCGAGGCGGTCGACCTGCTGGCCCGGGCGCGGGTCGAGCTCGACGCGGCCCGGGAGGAGGCCCGGCAGGTGCGCGAGCGCGTCTACGCCGAGGCCGTGCAGGCCCGCCGGGACTTCGAGGAGGCGCTGTACGCCCGGCGCAGGCGCGAGGCCCGGGTGGACCGGATCCTCGACGGGGTGACCGTGCAACCGGTCCCGGCGGACACTCCGACCGCCGCGGCCGGGATGCCCGGCAGCGGGGTGCCGGCGACCCGGATCGCCGCCCGGGGCGGCGCGGACGCGTCCAGCGAGCCGCCGGGCGGCCGCGCCGGGATCCGCTGACCCTCGCCGGGGACCGGCGCGGTCAGCCGGCCGCCGTCAGGTCAGCGCGGCGACGACCGTGGTGGCCAGGCCCTCGTGCTGGGCGTACGCGTCGGGGAAGGCCGAGACCTGCACGGCCTGGGCGGCGCCGGCCACGCTCATCTGCTGCCAGCCCGGGACGTCCCGCAGCGCCTCGTAGAAGGCTCGCGCGGCGTACGACGGGCGCATCAGCTCGCGTACGGTGCCCCAGCCGCTGCTCGGGCGCTGCTGGAACAGGCCCACGGAGTCGTGGTCGGAGCCGCTGCCCTGGTGCGGGTACCGGCTGGACTCCGGAAGCACGTCGCTGGCGAGGTTGTAGAGCCGGCTCTCCTGCATCGCGGTCGCCACGGCCACCACCATGGCGCGGCGGGGCATCTTCAGCTCGGCGCCCACGTCGACGATGATCTTGGCGTTGTCCATCTGCGCCTGGGTGAGCCCGGCGACCGGGCGTGGGCGGGGTGGCGGGGCCGGCTTGCGCGGGGCCCTGCGGGTGGCCGAGGGGGTCGGCTTCGGCGTCGGGCTGGGGCTGAGCGTAGGCGAGGGCGAGGGCGAGACGGCCCGGTCAAGGGAGCGCGAGGCGCGGCCGTCGTCGACGGCCCGCTCGGCCAGCGCCTCGGCCACGGGTTCCCGCGCGGCATCGGCGTCCTCGCGCGTGCCGGCGAACGCGGCCACGCCGAGGCAGCAGGTCACGCCGGTGGCGAGCGCGACCCGGACGGGGGTCGAGGAGAGCAGGGCCCGGCCGCCGCGGCGCTGCCGTTCCACAGCGCGATGACGGCCGGTCGTCCGTTCGGTCGAGGCGGGATCGTCCGGGCGGGCGGCCGGGCGATCCTGGGTCAGCTTCTGGTCGAGAGGGTCGTCGGGGTGCACCCGCCGAGGCTAGAAAGGCGAGCGCGTCTTGCCATCGGCCTGGTTGGTGGCATGCGCCACATTTTGCGCCGATCTGCGGGTCGATTACCCCCGGCAGGCCATCAACGCCGCCAAATGCTCTTGTCGACTCTTTCGCATATATCCGATTAGGGGTTGCCAATCGGGCGGAGAATCGATCGCGGGCCCGGGCGCCGGGCCGGGGCCGAGCCTCCACCGAACGGTGGAGGCCGCCGTGGGCCACCTGACCGACCGCCCGTCGGCCCCGAGGCGCAGGCGCAGGTCGTACCGGCGGCGGTGGTGCTGGAGCTGCCACGCGGCGCAGGGCCCGCCGGCGGGTCGGTCAGTGCCGGCCGTTCTCCGCCGGGGTGACGGTGAGCCGGTGCCGGCTGCCGTCGCCGCTGGAGAAGGGCCACAACCGGTCCGCGTGCTCGACCAGCTCGGCCAGCTGTTGCCGGCTCAGCCCCGCCGACGAGATGGAGGCGTGCACGTCGGCCCGGTACCGGCCGTCGTCGTCGCGCCCGAGCCTCGCCTCCGCGCGTACCTGCACGGTGTGCGCCTCGTCGGTGATCTCGCCCGCCGCCTCCACCGCCGCGTGGTGCAGGCAGGACGCGAAGGCGGCGGCGAGCAGTTGCTCCGGGGTCAACCCCGAGCAGTGCGGCGCCAGTGGGGACGCCAGGGCCGTGGACAGGCTCCCGTCGTCGGTGCGTACGTGGCCGCCCTCGGCGGTCGCGGTGGCCGTCTCGTTCAGCCAGGAGCTCGATTCCGGCATCGCGTTCCTCCCGTCGCTCACCCGCCCGGCTACCCGGCCCCCGGACGGTGAAACGCGGGCGACCGGTGGGCGGCCCGAAGGACGCCGGACGGGAGCGGCCCCACGACGCCGGCGTGGCCGGGCCGCAGGAGGAGGCTCAGCCGGCGTGGCCGGGCCGCGGGAGGAGGCTCAGCCGGCGTGGTCGGGCCGCGGGAGGGGGCTCAGCCGGCCTGGGTGGACCAGTCGGGAACGGGGGCCGCCTCGGTCGCCTCGGCCGCCGCCCGCTCGGTCCACGGCGACATCGACCCGCCGCGCTGTCGTGGCGCCATGGGCTGCCGCAGCGGCACGTACACGCGGGCGTCCACCGCCTCCGCCAGCAGCAGGGCCGCCATCAGGCTGGACGGCCGGTCGGCCGGGTCGTCGGCCAGGCAGCTCGCGCACAGGTCGGCCACCTCCGGCGGCAGCCCCTCGATCTCCGGCAGCGGCAGCGGCGGTTGCCGCAGGCGCGCGCCGAGCAGCTGGGTCGGGGTCGTGGTGCCCGCCTGGTACGGCAGCCGCCCGGTCAGGCAGTAGTAGAGCAGGACGCCGAGGGCGTACATGTCGGCGGCCGGTGTGACGGGCGCCCGTTCCAGTTGCTCCGGCGCGAGGTAGGCGGGCGTGCCGACCACCATCCCCTCCGGTGACCGGTCCGGGGTTCCGGACGGGGCGGCGATGCCGAAGTCGAGCACCTTCACGCCGGCCGGGGTCAGGATCACGTTCGCCGGCTTGACGTCGCGGTGCACGATGCCGTGCGCGTGCGCCGCGGCCAGCGCGGCGCTCACCTCGGCGCAGACCCTTACGGCGATGCGCCAGTCCAGCGGTCCGGCCCGCAGGTGCGCGGCCAGCGTCTCGCCCTCGGCCAGTTCCATGACGATGTAGGGCACCTGACCCTCGGGGCCCGGCCCGCAGGTGCCGAAGTCGTGCACGAAGGCCACGTTCGGGTGCACCAGCCGGGCGGCGGAGCGGGCCTCCGCGCGGATGCGCTCCACAGAGGTGTCCTGGCCCTCCTGCCCGGGGGACATCACCTTCACCGCGACCGGCCGGTCCAGCACCGCGTCGTGGGCCCGCCAGACCTCCGACATGCCGCCGATGCCGATGCGCTGTTCGAGCCGGTATCGCCCGTCCAGCGTTCTCATCGACCGCTCCCTGCTCCTCCTGGCCCGTCCCTCGACAGGTCCCCAGAGCAGCGGTACCCGAGCTCCGATCAGGGCAAACCGCTGCCGGATCCGGGCGGGGCCGTCCACTGCTGCGGTAGCTTGCGAGCCAGGGCCGCTGCCGGGGCGGTACTGCGGGAAGGCGGGCGCGCGGATGAGCGAGGTGACCGTACGCTTCGTCGGCGGCCCGGCCCACGACCTGGTCCGGGCGGTGCCCGCCGAGCCGGACGGCTCCCCGCCGGCGCACTGGATCCTGCGGCACCCCGACGGCGTCGGGCCGGCCACGGCCGGCGGACCGGACCACCTCTACCAGCGCGAGCACCCCACCGGCGGCGGCACCTGGACGATGCGCTTCGTGCACACCTACCCGGTGGGCATGACCGAGTGAGTTCGCCCGTCGCCCGTCGGACGGGGCGGCCACCCGGGCGGTGGACGGGTCGGCCACCCGGGCGGTCGGCTGCCCGGCGGCGGACGGGCCGGCCGGCACACAGCGGGGGCACAGGTGGCGCACAAGCCGGGCACAGCGGCCCGGCGCACGATGGGGGCCATGGTGACGGACGGGCAGGTCGGGGCGGGCCGGGTCGAGCTGCGCCGCCCCGACGGGGAGCCGGTGCGGGTGCTGGTGGTCGACGACGAGCCGACCCTGGCCGACCTGCTGTCGATGGCGTTGCGCTACGAGGGCTGGCAGGTGCGTACGGCCGGCGACGGCACGTCGGCGCTGCACGCGGCGCGGCAGTTCCGGCCGGACGCCGTGGTGCTCGACGTGATGCTGCCCGACCTGGACGGCTTCCAGGTGCTGCGCCGGCTGCGTGAGCAGGCCCCGACGGTGCCGGTGCTCTTCCTGACGGCGCGGGACGCGGTGGAGGAACGGATCGCCGGGCTGACCGTCGGCGGCGACGACTACGTCACCAAGCCGTTCAGCCTGGAGGAGGTGATCGCCCGGCTGCGGGCGCTGCTGCGCCGCTCGGGCTTCGCCGTCGCCGCCCGCCCGGACGCGGTGCTCACCGTCGGCGACCTCAGCCTCGACGAGGACAGCCACGAGGTACGCCGCGACGGCTGCCCCGTCACGCTCACCGCCACCGAGTTCGAGCTGTTGCGCTACCTCATGCGCAACCCGCGCCGGGTGCTCAGCAAGGCGCAGATCCTCGACCACGTCTGGAACTACGACTTCGGCGGCCAGGCCAACGTGGTGGAGCTGTACATCTCGTACCTGCGGAAGAAGATCGACGCGGGCCGGAAGCCGATGATCCACACGCTGCGCGGCGCGGGGTATGTCCTCCGGCCGGCGGAGTGAGCCGGCCGCCGGCCGGCTGCGCCACCGGCTGGCCGGGGTGTCGCTGCGGACCCGCCTGGTGGCCATCCTGGTTGCCCTGCTGGCCCTGGTCAGCGTGGCCATCGGCGGGATCACCACGGTCGCGCTGCGGCAGTTCCTGATCGACCGGGTCGACGACCAGTTGACGCCGATGCGGACCGGTCCCGGTCGGGGCGTGCCGTCGCCCTTCGACGCGCCACCCTTCGGGCCGGACGCCCGGATTCCGCGGGGCCTCCCGCCGGGGACCGTCGCCGCCGAGGTGGCCGACGGCCGGGTGGTCCGGGCCTGGACCCTCGCCGACCGGGAGGAACGCGCCGTCCCCGCCGGGGACCTGGCCGGCCTCGCGGACCTGCCCACGGACGGCCGACCCCGCACCCGTGAGCTGGGCGAGCGTGGTGCCTACCGGGTGGTGGCGCGCCAGCTTCCGGGCGGGACCGTGCGGGTGCTCGGCCTGCCGCTGTCGGGCGTGTCGGAGACCGTCTGGTGGCTGGTCGCCGCGCAGGCCGGCGTGGCGACCGCGGGGCTGCTCGTCGCCGGCGGGGCCGGTGCCTTGATCGTGCGGGCGACCCTGCGCCCGCTGCGCCGGGTCGCCACCACCGCCGGCCGGGTCAGCGAGCTGCCCCTGGACCGCGGCGAGGTCGCGCTGTCGGTGCGGGTGCCGGCCACCGACACCGACCCGCGCACCGAGGTCGGGCAGGTGGGCGCGGCGCTGAACCGGATGCTGGGGCACGTCGGCGCCGCGCTCGCCGCCCGCCAGGCCAGCGAGACCCGGGTACGCCAGTTCGTCGCCGACGCCAGCCACGAGCTGCGCACGCCACTCGCGGCCATCCGGGGGTACGCCGAGGTCGCCCGGCGCGGCCGGGACGAGGTGCCGCCCGACGTGGCCCACGCGTTGCGCCGGGTCGAGTCCGAGAGCACCCGGATGACCCGCCTCGTCGACGACCTGCTGCTGCTCGCCCGGCTCGACTCGGGCCGGCCGCTCGTGGTCGAGCCGGTGGACCTGTCCGCGCTGGTGGTGGACGCGGTCGGCGACGCGCACGTGGCGGGGCCGGAGCACCGGTGGCGGCTCGACCTGCCGGACTCCGTGGTCCGCGTCCCCGGCGACCCGGCCCGGCTGCACCAGGTACTGGCGAACCTGCTGGCCAACGCCCGGGTGCACACCCCGCCCGGCACCACGGTCACCACCACCCTGCGGGTCGACGGCGACGTCGCCGTGCTCGGCGTCGCCGACGACGGGCCGGGCGTGCCACCGGCGCTGCGGGCCGAGGTGTTCGAACGCTTCTCCCGGGGCGACAGCTCCCGGTCCCGGGCGCACGGCAGCACCGGCCTGGGCCTGGCGATCGTGGCCGCCGTGGTGGAGGCCCACCACGGCACGGTCGAGCTGGACGGTCGGCCCGGCCGGACGGTGTTCACCGTCCGGCTGCCGGGAGTTAGCTCCGGCGGGTGACCCGTGCCGGGCCGGGCCGCGGCCGGCGCCGCGGTGACCGTCGGGCGGGCCGGAGGGGCGACGGTCAGTCGGCCAGCAGTTCGGCGAGGGCCTGCCCGACGCGCTCCGCGTGCCGCCCGTCGGGGTCCTCGTCGGCGTTGAAGTCGGTGACGCTCATTCCGATCAGCCGACCCGAGCGCACCAGTGGTCGGGCCAGCGCGATGAGGTCGGCCCAGTCCAGCCCGTCCGGCTCGGGGTAGCTGACCGCGGGGAGCACCAGCGGGTCGAGCACGTCGAGGTCGAGGTGCAGCCAGGCCGGCGTCGTACCGGCGGCGAGATCCCGGCCCACCGCCGCCGCGTCGGCGCCCCGCAGCCCGGTGGCCGGCACCAGGTGGACGGCGGGGTCGATCCGGGAGGCCTCCTTCCCGTCCGTCGCGGCCCGGTCGAGCGGCCGGTGCCCGAGCAGGTGCACCTGGTCGGGGTCGACCAGCGGCCCCTCCCGGTCGAGCACCCCCGCCGGGCCGTGGTCGGTGACGATCGACAGGTCCATGTCGGCCGCCTCACCGGTGGGCGAGGTGCGGCCGTCCTCGAAGTCGAGGTGGGCGTCGAGGAACCACAGGTCGAAGCCGGCGGGCAGCCCCGCCAGGATGCCGGGCAGGATCGCGCAGTCGCCGCCGAGCACCAGCGGATGCCGTCCCGAGCCGATCAGCGTCGTCGTGCGGGCGGCGATCGCCCGGCCGGCGCGGCGCACCTGGTCGACGCCGATCACCCCGGTCTCCGGGTCCCGTACCGGGTCGGTGATCAGGGCGTCGACCGCGCCGGCGTCGGCCGCGCCCAGCCGGCCCAGCAGCCCGGCGCTGCGCAGGGCCGCGGGCGCACGGTGCTCGCCCCGGCCGCGTCCGGAGGAGTCGAGGGGAGCGTCCAGCACCGACCATCGCACACCCGGAGGCTAGCCCGGCCGTGGCAGGCTGGGCGGCATGTACCGGGAACGTCCGGCCGGGTTCGCCGACGCGGTGCTCTGGACCAGCGCCACGACGGCGGGCGCCGCACCGACCAGGGTGCTCCCCGACGGCTGCCTCGACCTGCTCTGGTCGAGTCGCGTCGGGCTGCTGGTGGCCGGGCCGGACCGCAGGGCGCACCTCAGCGGTGGCGGGCCGGCGGAGCGCTGGGTGGGGCTGCGGCTGCCGCCGGGCACCGGGCCCGCCGTGCTTGGCGTACCGGCCGTCGAGCTGCGCGACCGGCGGGTTCCCCTGGCGGAGCTGTGGAGCGACCGGGATGTCGCGCGGCTGGCCGAACGGGCGGAGGCGGATCCGGTCGCCGCGCTGACGGAGATCGTCGTACGGCGGCTGCGGGCGGCCGGCGGGCCCGATCCGATCGGCGCCCGGGTCGCCGCCGCGCTGGCCGCCGGCGCCAGCGTGACCGCGACCGCCGCCCGGACCGGCCTCGACCCGCGCGCCCTGCACCGCCGGTGCCAGCACCTGTTCGGGTACGGCCCGAAGACCCTGGCCCGGATCCTGCGGATGGGGCGCGCGCTGCCGCTGGCCCGCGCCGGCACCCCGCTGGCCGAGGCGGCGGCCCGCTGTGGCTATGCCGACCAGGCCCATCTCACGCGGGACGTGCGGGACCTGGCCGGGGTGCCGCCGACCGCCCTGCTGACCTGAACCCTCGGCGATCGTCCCGGCCGGGCGACCGCTGACGCTCCGCGCGTCCCCGGTGCGGTGCCGCGTCGCATCCTCACCATCGCCCACGAGGCCCGACGGGTCGAGTTTCGGTGTCCGGCGCGGCCGGTGCGCGTTCAGCTCGCGGCGAGCGGGGCGAACAGGTCCACGCCGTTGCCGTCGGGGTCGAGCACCACCGCGTACCGCTGGCCCCAGTGGGCGTCCCACGGGGGCAGGTGGCCCTCGTGGCCCTCGGCCACGAGTTCCGCGTAGAGCCGGTCCACCTCCGCCGGGTTGGCGCACAGGAAGGCCAGGCTGGCCCCGCCGCCGCCCCCGGGCTTCCAGTCGGGGTCGAACGCGCGGACGGTGTCGGCGGTGTCCCAGGCCAGCCGGATGCCGCCGGGCAGGGTGACCTCCACGTGCGGCGCGGTGTCGGCGTCGGCGGGGATGTCCAGGCCGAGCCGCCGGTAGAAGGCGAGGGAGCGGGACAGGTCGCTGCTGACCATGCCGATGAGATCGAGTCTGGGTGCCATGGCTCCCACCGTAGGGAGGCTCCCGGCGCCCGTCTTGAACGAAACGGACAACCGGGCGGAGTGTCGGGTGTGCCCTTCACGACCGGGACGATCGGCGTAGCGTGTCAGACAAGTCCGGCTTTACGGGCAAATCCCCCAAGGATCCTGCCCGCGTACGCCGACATCGAGACGCGAGGAAAGGAGCGGTCGGTGGAACACCTGGCCTACCTGGACGCGGGGTCCGGCAGCCTGATCGTGCAGGCGGTGGTCGGCGGGGTGGCCGGCGCCGCGGTGGCGGCCAAGCTCTACTGGCGGCGACTGGTCGACCGGTTCCGCCGCCAGCCCACCGACCAGCGCTGACCCCGGCCGATGGCGAACTCCCGCACCGGCCTGCGCGCCGAGCCAGCCTCCTTCCGCGACCCCGCCAACCGGGTCTTCCACCTCGACGGCGACGTGCTGCGCGGGCTGGACGAGCAGGCCGCCGGGGAGTGGCGTGCGCTGACCGCCAGCGAGTTCTTCCCGCCGCTGCTCGCCGCCGGCAAGGTGTGCGGCACCGAGGCGGTCGACTCGCCGGCCGTGCCGTCGGCCGACCGGTGGGCCGCAGTCCTGCGCCACGAACGCATCCCGTTCGTCTCCCACCCGTACGAGTGGTCCTTCAGCATGCTGCGCGACGCGGCGCTGCTGCACCTGGAGATCCTGCGGGCGGCCCTGCCGGCCGGGTTCACCACGAAGGACGGGTCGGCCTACAACCTCCAGTGGCGGGGCGCCGAACCGGTGTTCATCGACGTCGGCTCGTTCACCCCGGCCCGCGACGGCGAGCCCTGGGCCGGCTACCGGCAGTTCTGTCAGACGCTGCTCTACCCGCTGCTGCTCGGCGCCCACCTCGGGCTGGACTTCCAGCCCTGGCTGCGCGCCCGGGTCGACGGCATCGAGCCCGAGCAGATGCGCCGGCTGTTCGGTGGCGCCCGGCGGCTGCTGCCCGGCGTACCCACCCACGTGCACCTGCACGACGCCATGCAGCGGCGCAACGCCCGGGCCAGCACCGCCGACGTCCGGTCCCAGCTGCGGGCCGCCGGCTACTCGCGGGAGTTGGCGCTGGCCACCGTACGCGGCATCGAGAAGCTCGTCCGGCGGCTGGAGCCCCGCCGCACGGCCAGCCACTGGGTCGACTACCAGCGCACCTGCGCGTACACCGCCGACGACCGGGCCGCGAAGGAACGCTTCGTCGCCGAGGCGCTGGCCGACGGACCACGGCCCCGCCTGGCGCTGGACCTCGGCGCCAACGACGGCCGGTACGCCCGCCTCGCCGCCCGGCACGCCGACTACGTCGTCGCGGTCGAGCAGGACCCGGGCGTGGCCGACGGGCTCTACCGGGACCTGCGCGCGGCGGGGGAGCGGCGGATCCTGCCCCTGGTGATGGACCTCGCCGACCCGTCGCCCGGCGGCGGCTGGCGCGGCGTCGAGCGGGCCTCGTTCGCGGACCGGGTGGAGGCGGACGCGATCCTCGCCCTGGCCGTGGTGCACCACCTGGCGATCGGGCGCAACGTGCCGCTGCCCGAGGTGCTGGACTGGCTAGTCGGGCTGGCCGCCCCGAGCGCCCGGGTGGTGGTGGAGTTCGTCCATCCCGAGGACCCGATGGCCCGGCGGCTGCTGGCCAACAAGCCCGAGGGGCTCTTCCCCGACTACCGGCCGGCCGAGTTCGAGCGGCTGCTGGCCGCGCGCTGCCGGATCGCGCGGCGACTCGACCTGCCCTCGGGCACCCGGACGCTCTACGCGGCGGTCGTGGGTGGCTGAGCCAGCGCCCCCGCCGGACCGCGCGGGCGGCGACCGGCCGTCTGGCGACCGGCCGTCTGGCGATCCGCCGTCTGGCGACCGGGTTTCCGGAGGCCGGGTTTCCGGTGGCCGGCCGGGCGGCTGGCGTACGGAGCTGGGCCGGCTGGCCGAGGTGACGGGGCTCGTCGGGCTCGTGGTCACCCAGCCGCTGCTGGACGTGCTCGGGCGCAGCCCCGACTTCTTCCTGTTCCACCGGGCGGACCGTGGGGAGATCATGCTGCTGGTGGCGTTGGTCGCGCTGGTGCCCACCGCCGCCGTCGCGCTGCCCGGCGCGCTGTCCCGCCTGGCCGGACGCACCGCCCGCTCGGCCACGCACACCCTGCTGGTCGGCCTGCTGATCGCCGCGCTGGCCGTGCAGGTCGGCCGGCACGGTACGCCGCTGCGGGGCGTACCGCTGCTGCTGCTCGCCGCGGTGGCCGGGGCCGCCTGGGCCGCCGCGCACCGGCGCTGGCGCGGGCCCGGGCGGATGCTGCGGCTGGCCGCGGCCGGGCCGCTGCTGTTCGTGGGGCTGTTCGTGTTCGCCTCGCCCACCTCCACGGTGGTGCTGCCTCGGGGCGAGGGCGGCGCCGCCGGGGTGCCCGGGCCCGGCAACCACCCGCCCGTGGTCGTGCTGGTCCTCGACGAACTGCCCCTGGTCTCCCTGCTCGGCGCGGACGGGCGGATCGACGCCGCCCGGTTCCCGCACTTCGCGGAGCTGGCCGGCGGCTCCACCTGGTACCGCAACGCCACCGGCGTCAGCGGCTGGACGCCCTACGCGCTGCCGGCCATGCTCACCGGCCGCTACCCGCAGCGGGCGGTGGCGCCGCACTACTCGCAGTACCCGGACAACCTCTTCACCGCCCTCGGCGGCCTGTACGACGTCCGCGCCGAGGAGAGCATCACCCGCCTCTGCCCGCCCAGCCGCTGCGAGCAGCCGGTCAGCCCGGAGCAGGGGATGGGCGTGCTGATCCGGCAGGCCGGCGGGCTGCTGCGCCAGGTCACCGCCCCGGTCGACAGCCGCGTCGACCCGGAGGACTCGTACCGCGAGCGGACCCGCGCGGAGGCGGGCATCGACGCCGCCGAGCCGGTGCCGGCGGACCCGAAGTTCCGCTGGGACAGCCTCGACGACAACCAGCCGGCCCGCTTCGCCAGCTTCCTCGCCGGGCTACGGCCGGCGCCCCGGCCCACCCTGCACTTCCTGCACCTGCTGATGCCCCACTCGCCGTGGGCGTACCTGCCGTCGGGGGCGCGCTACGACGCCCCGCCGGACCTGCCGAACGACGGCGACGGCTGGGCCGAGCTGGCCCGCCGGCGGCACCTCGCGCAGCTCGGCTACACCGACCGGCTGATCGGGGAGACCCTGCGTACCCTGCGCTCCACCGGCCTCTACGACCAGGCCCTGCTGGTGGTCACCGCCGACCACGGCGTCAGCTTCACCCCCGGCGCCCAGGGCCGGGGCATGGCCGCCATCCGGACCGCCCCCGGCGAGGTCGCCTGGGTGCCGACGTTCGTCAAGGCGCCGGGCCAGCGCGCCGGCCGGATCGACGACCGGAACTGGCAGCACGTCGACCTGCTGCCCACGATCGCCGACGAGGCGGCCATCCGACTCCCGTGGCCCGTCGACGGCCGGTCCGCCCGGCAGGCCCCACGCGCCGAGGCGGGCAAGGTCTTCTACGACCGCCCCGGCCAGCCGACCCCCGTCGCGGGCGGCGTGCCGGCCCCGATCGCACCGCCCGCGCCCCACCCGCTGGTGGGCGCCGCCGTCGGCGACCGCCCGACGGGCGGCACCGCCCGGGTCGCCGACCTGGCCGCGTTCGACGCGGTGGACCCGGACACCGGGCGGCTGCCGGCCGCCGTGTGGGGCGACGTGCCCGACGACGTACCCGACGGCACCCCGCTGGCAATCGCTGTCAACGGCCGGATCGGCGCGGTCGTCCCCGTGGTACCACGTGACGCCGGCGGACGCCGCTTCGCCGCCCTGCTCGCCGACGACCGCCTCTTCCACGCCGGCGCCAACCGCCTCACCATCTACCGCGTGGCCCCCGACAACACTCTCCTCACCCTGACCCTCACCTGACTCCACCGCCTCACCCAACCCCGCCCCACCCCGCCCAGAGCTGCCTCACCCGGTCCCGCCCAGACCCGGTCCCGCCCAGACGCGGCCCGGCCCCGTCCGGCCCGGCCCGGCCCCGTCCGGCCCGGCCCGGCCCCGTCCGGCCCGGCCCGGCCCCGTCCGGCCCGGCCCGGCCCCGTCCGGCCCTGCCCGCGCTCCCGCACCCTTCCCTGGCGTTGATCATGAAGTTATTGCCCTGGAATGCGCTTTCCGTAGGCAATAACTTCATGATCAACGTGCGCGGTGCGGTGCGGCGCGGCGCGGCGCGGCGCGGTGCGGCGCGGGGCGGCGCGGGGCGGCGCGGCGCGGACAGCGCGGGGCGGCAACGCGGCGCGGGGCGGTGCGGGGCGGCGGCGCGGACAGCGCCGGCGGAGGGGGGCGGTGAGTGGGGTGGGTGGGGTGGGGTTGGTTGGCGGTTGTGCGTCCGGATTGCGTGGGTTTCCCGGGGCGCTGGTCGGGAAACGGGTGACGCATGCCTCACCGTCGAACCACGACGGGCGGTATCTCCTCGAACGTGATTACGGTAAAAGCGAAGGCAATTCAACGCAGATCTGCCGGCGAAGCGAGGGAACCATGACGGAAGTCAAGCTCGATCACCCCGGTGGGCAGCTTTCGATGCCGGTGCAATCCGCGGTCGAGGGCCCCGCCGGCATCGGGGTGGGCAAGCTGCTGAAGGAAACCGGGATGACGACGTACGACCCCGGTTTCGTCAACACCGCGGCCTGCTCGTCCGACATCACCTACATCGACGGCGACGCGGGGATCCTGCGTTACCGTGGGTACCCGATCGAGCAGCTCGCGGAGAAGTCCTCCTTCCTGGAGGTCTCCTACCTGCTGATCTACGGTGAGCTGCCGACCCAGCAGCAGTTGACCGAGTTCACCGAGCGGGTCCGCCGGCACTCGCTGCTGCACGAGGAGATGCGCCGCTTCTTCGACGGCTTCCCGCGCGACGCGCACCCGATGGCCGTGCTCTCGTCGGCCGTCAGCGCCATCTCCACCTTCTACCAGGACAGCCTGGACCCGTTCGACTCCTCGCACGTCGAGATGTCCACGGTGCGGCTGATGGCGAAGGTGCCCACCATCGCCTCGTACGCGTACAAGAAGTCGATCGGGCAGCCGCTGCTGTACCCGGACAACTCGCTGGGCTACGTGGAGAACTTCCTGCGGATGACCTTCGGCGTGCCGGCGGAGCCGTACGAGGTCGACCCGGTGATGGCCAAGGTGCTGGACATGCTGTTCATCCTGCACGCCGACCACGAGCAGAACTGCTCCACCTCGACCGTGCGGCTGGTCGGCTCCAGCAACGCCAACCTCTTCGCCTCGGTCTCGGCGGGCGTGAACGCGCTCTTCGGCCCGCTGCACGGCGGCGCCAACCAGGCCGTGCTGGAGATGCTGGAGAAGATCCAGGCCGAGGGCGGCGACGTCGGGTCCTTCGTCCGCAAGGTGAAGGACAAGCAGGACGGCGTGAAGCTCATGGGCTTCGGCCACCGGGTCTACAAGAACTACGACCCGCGTGCGGCGATCGTGAAGAAGGCGGCCCAGGACGTGCTCGGCCGGATGGCCAAGCCCGACCCGCTGCTGGACATCGCCGTGCAGCTGGAGGAGATCGCCCTCGCCGACGAGTTCTTCGTCTCCCGCAAGCTCTACCCGAACGTGGACTTCTACACCGGCCTGATCTACAAGGCCATGGGCTTCCCGACCAAGATGTTCACGGTGCTCTTCGCGCTGGGCCGGCTCCCCGGCTGGATCGCGCAGTGGCGCGAGATGATCAACGACCCGGAGACCAAGATCGGCCGCCCGCGGCAGATCTACACCGGTGCCCCCGAGCGGGCGTACGCCCCGTTCTCGGAGCGCTGAGTTCCGGCCGTACCGACGACGAAGGCCGCCGACCCGCACGGGGTCGGCGGCCTTCGTCGTGTCGTGCTCTGCGCCCCGCCGGGCCTTCCTCGCACCCTCAGCGGAGGCCGGCGGCGGCGAGCAGGTTGCCCTCGGCGATCGACGGCACGGCGCGACCCCGGGTCACCCGCTCGGCGGCGAACGACCCGGCGGTGGCGATCGCGGTCGCGTAGGCGGTGGCCGTACGCTGCGCGATGGCCGACCAGCCGTAGCGCTCGTGCACCATGACGCGGGCCCGGCGGGCGAGCTGGCGGGCCCGCTCCCGGTCCGACAGCAGCGCGTCGACGGCGTCGGTCAGCCCGTCCGGGTCGTGCGGCCGGAAGGTCACCCCGGTCACCCCGGGCTCGACGATCTCGGCGAGCCCGCCGGTCGCGGCGACGGCCAGGGGCGCGCCGGCGGCGGCGCCCTCCAGGGCCACCATGCCGAACGGCTCGTAGATGCTCGGCACGGCGAAGCAGTCCGACGCGGCCATCACGGCGGGCAGGTCGGTGCCGCCGAGGAAGCCCGGCAGGCTGACCGTGCCGCCGAGACCCAGGCGGTGCACCTCGGCCTCCAGTTCCGCGCGGTACGGCCCGTCGCCGACGATGACGGCGCGCAGCCCGGGGTGCCGCTCGCGCAGTCGGGGCAGCCCGGCGATCAGGTGCTGCACGCCCTTCTCGTAGACCAGCCGGCCGGCGAAGGTGACCAGCGGCCCGTCCCCGGCGAAGCGGGCGCGGGCCTGCGCCACCGCGGCGGCGGAGACGCGCCAGCGGTGCGGCTCCACGCCGTTGGGCACCACGTCGACCCGGCCCGCCGGCACGCCGAACAGCCCCGTCACCTCGTCGCGCATGTAGCCGGAGCAGACGATCACCCGGCCCGACTCGCCGGCCAGCCAGTGTTCGACGCCGTGGATGGTGCGGTTCATCTCCTCGGGCAGCCAGCCCTGGTGTCGGCCGGCTTCGGTGGCGTGGATGGTGCTGACGAGTGGGATGTCGAGGTGTTCGCGCAGGGTCATGGCGGTGTGGGCGACGAGCCAGTCGTGGGCGTGGATGACGTCGTAGGTGCCGGCTTCGGTGGCGCGGAGGGCGGCGCGGGTGAGGGTGTGGTTGAAGGCCATGGTCCAGGCGAGCAGGGAGGAGGTGGCGAGGGGGAAAGTGACGGGGTCTTCGGCGGCGCGGACGATGCGGACGCCGTCGGCGTACTCCTCGAGGGGTGCGCCGTCGGTGTGGCGGGTGACGACGGTGACCTCGTGGCCGGCGGCGGCGAGGGCGACGGAGAGGGCGTGCACGTGACGGCCGAGCCCGCCGACGAGGACCGGCGGGTACTCCCAGGAGAGCATGAGGATGCGGCGGGTCTGCGGGGGCGTGCCCGTCGATCCGGACTGCGCCGGGACCTGGGGCCGGGAGGTGAGGGTGGGCCGGTGGACCCGACCCGGGGTGCTGGTGTGCTGCTCGTCGACCCGCAGGGTCGTCACAATCGATCTCCGTCCGTGCATGGTGGGACGCGCCGGCAGCGGTGGCGGCGGAACGGTGCTGAGGGATGGCCGAATGGCCGGGCCGGGGCGCGCGGGCGCGCCCCTGGGAACAAGCAAAGGGCATCCCGACCGATCCCGCATCTCGAAAGGGGCCAAGGTGACGGAGGACACCTGAAAGTGCCGGTTCGTGTCAGTCGGGTGGATTCCGGTCGTCGGCCGGTCGGGTGAGAAGACGGCGGGACCTGCGGCGACCGCCCGGGGACGGGAACGGCCGCCGACCCTCTCGTGCGGGGTCGGCGGCCGTTCGTCGGGCGGCACCGCTCAGTGGGCGTGGTCCTCCTCGTGGGCGGTCTCCGGCAGGTTGCCGAGCACCTTGTCGATCACGTGGATCCGGGCGCCGCCGGCCCGGAAGTCGGCGCAGATCGTCTCGGCCCGGTCGGCCAGCCGGACGCCCGACCCGGCCGGGGCGACGGCGAGGGTGGTGCCCGCCAGGGTGGTGACGGTGCCGGCGGACGCCAGGTCGGCCACCGGGCGAGCCCCGGCGACCAGGTGCTCCCTCAGTAGCCCGCGCAGCGTCGCGGTGTCGGTGAGCAGCAGTTGGTCCAGGTTGGCGGTGGAGAACCTGGCCCGGAAGGCGTCGTCGGTGGGGGCGAGGATGGTGAGCCCGCCCGCGGCGGACAGCTCCTCGGTCATGCCGGTGGCCCGCACCGCCGCCTCGAACATGGTGAGCACGGGAATCCAGGTCAGGGCCTGGGCGGGGGACCGGTCCACCAGCGAGCCCGGACTACCCGGCTCGGTCCCCGAGGGCAGCGCGTCGCACAGCGGTCCGGTGACCGCGACCGGCGTGCTGTCGCCGGTGCGCTCCGCCGCGGCGGGGGACTCCTGCGAGCCGGTGCATCCGGTCACCGCGACCAGGAGGGCCAGGGCGGCTCCGGCCGCCGCCCGCCGACGGCGGGCGGCCCGGGGCGGGGGGCCGGGGATGAGGGTCTCGGACACGGTCTCTCCACTCCAGTACCGGTACGGCAGGTGCCGGCAGGTCGGCGGTGGGCCGACCAGCCGGCACCTCGGGCGGGGACTCAGCAGGTCAGAGCTGGGCGCACTGGCCGAACTTCGGACCACTCACGGAGTTGGCGACCTCCAGGTTCGTCGGTGCCGGGGAGTTGCCGGTGCAGTCCAGCGGGCCGTTGACGGTGTTGCCCGCCACCAGCGGGGCCACGGTCTTGCCGTTGACCACGCTGACCGGTCCGGTCAGCGTGTTGCCGACCACCACGACCGGGCCCTGGGTGCCGGTGGCGCGCACCGGGCCGTTGATCCTGCTGTCGGTCACGACGAACCCGGCGGCGCCGGTGGCGTCGACGGGACCGTTGATCGAGCTGCCGTTGACGATCAGCACCGCGCCGGGACGCACCTGGATCGGACCCCGGACGGTGGCCCCGTCCAGGCAGGCGACGCCGGAGACGACCAGCGGGCCGTTGCGGGTGCCGGTCAGGGTGGGGGCGATCCGCTCGCCGGCGACCAGGCCCTCCACGGCCTGCTCGTCGAGCAGCAGCGGGATCAGGCCCCGCTGCGGCTGGGACAGCGGAACCAGGTAGCTGTCGCCGACCTTGATCACCTTCCAGCCGTGGGCGGCGAGCCGCTGGGCCACGGTGGTGCGCTGGCCGGCCGGGCCGTCGGTGCGCTCGCCGTGGTACTGCTGCTCGGTCAGCCGGTACGCGCACGGCGCCTGCTCGAGGATCCGCTCCGGGGTGGGGGCGTCCGCGGGTGGCGGGGCCTCACCCGGGTGCGGAGCGGGGTACGCCTCGATCTTGCGGGAGCCCCGGAACACGATGCGTCCCTCGTTGGCGGACTGCGACAGGATCCCCTCGGCACGGGCCTTGGTGATGCCCTCGACGCTGGCGCCGTGGTACGTGAGGAACTGGTGGAACGTCCACAGCGCGGAGTAGGTCTTGCGCCGGCGGTTGTTCGCGGTGTTGGACTCGTCGGGCCGCGTCGGGCCACCGGAGCTGCGCAGCTCCAGCAGGGAGTTGACCACGTTCTTCAGGCCGAGGGTGTTGCGCAGGATGGTCTCCTCGCTCAGCCCCACGTTGGCCCCGGTGGTGCACCCGTACGGACAGGCCCACCAGCCGTCCCGGGCGCCCTCGGTGTACATGTGGCCCTCGATCATCTTCTGCGACTCGTCGAAGATGCCCTGCGCCACGTTCTGGTGCCGCGGCGGCAGCATCGGCAGGTCACCCGTGTTGGTGTTGCCGTACTCGTGGCCGTCGTAACCGGCGATCGGCCGGTAGTCGCGCACCATCTCGGCGAGGGCGCGGGTCTCCGGCTGACGGATCAGCGAGTGGTCCCGGTTCAGGTCCTGGCCGGTGGAGTTGCCCCGGGAGTTGGCCGCCCGTCCGTCGCCGTTGAGCGTCGGCACGATGAGCATGGTGGTCTTCGACAGCAGGTCGAGGGTCTTGGCGTCCTTGGTGAAGGCGAGCTGCCGGGCCATGATCAGGCAGGCCTCGCGGTCACCCGGCTCGTTGCCGTGCACGTTGCAGTTGACCATCAGCGGGTTGGTCGCGGCCACCGCCTCCGGCGTCGCCGCCGGCCGGGGGTAGCCGATGACCAGCATGTTGATCGGCCGGTTCAGGACCGTACGGCCGATCTCGACGACGCGGACCCGGTCGCTGGCCCCGTCGAGCGCGGCGGTGTACGCGTACTCGTTGACGTCGCTGGTGTACTGCGCGCCCAGCGTCTCCTCCCACTGGGTGCGCAGGTTCTCACCCGGGGTGCCCGGGTCGCCCCAGTGGCCGCGGGTGGTGCCGCTGACCGGCGCCGAGTAGGGCTGGACCTCGGTGCCGAAGCGGGCCCGTACCCGCCACTGGAAGCCGTTGCCGGGGGCGAAGCCGGCGTCGGCGAAGGTCGGCTCGTCGTTGTTGACCTGCCGGTTCGGGCGCCACACACCGGCGATGACCGGCGTGCCGGGCGTGCCGTCCGCGGCGAGCGGGGTCCGCTCGATCTGGTAGTCGGTGGCCCCTTCCACCCGGGTCCACGCCAGCGTGGCGTACCCGTCACCCTGCACGACCGTGAGGCCCTGCACCTGGTTCGGCTCCGCCTGCTGCAGGGCCGCGCTCGGCTGCCCCTGCGCCTGCGCGGGCACCGCCGTCGCCACGAGGGCGGCGGCGAGCAGCGCGGAGAACACACCGGCCGTTGTCCGTCTGTATCTCAAAAGGATCTCCAAACAGGAGGGATGGCTGGGTGCGCCCAGCACACCCGTACTCGGCCCACCGGTGGCGGGCGGCCTGCGATTCTTGAGGTTCACCTGAGATTCCCGACGCGGAAACCGGGACGCGGTCGCGGTTCAGGTCACCCAGAATCCTCACCCGGTGCGCAGCCGGTAGCCGACGCCGCGCACCGTCTCGACCAGGCCGGCGTCGTCGAGCTTGCCCCGCAGGGCCGCGACGTGCACGTCGAGGTTGTGTCGGGTGCCCCAGGTGGTCTGCCAGACGTCCAATTGCAACCGGTCCCGGGGCACCACCGTGCCGGCCTGCCGGGCGAGCGCCACCAGCAGGTCGAACTCCTTGCGGGCGAGGTTGACCTCCCGCTCGCCCACCCAGACCTGCCGGGCGTGCACGTCGATGCGCAGCCTGCCGGCCCGCAACTCGCCCGTGCTGCGGGTGCCCCGGGTGCTGCGGGCGGTGCGCCGCATCACCGCCTCGATGCGGGCCTGCAACTCCACCATCGAGAACGGCTTGACGACGTAGTCGTCGGCGCCGGCGCGCAGGCCGGCCACCCGGTCGTACTCCTCTGCGCGGGCGCTGACCGCGATGATCGCGACGTCCTCGTCGACCTGCCGCAGCCGCCGGCAGACCTCCAGGCCGTCCCGGTCGGGCAGGTTGAGGTCCAGCAGGACCAGGTCGACGGCGTCGGCCCGGATCGCCTCGGCGGCCGTCAGCGCCGACACCACCTCGTGTCCCCGACGGCGTAGCGCCTTGGCGAGGGCAGACGCCACGCGTAGGTCGTCTTCGACCAGGAGCACCCGCACGCACACCCCCCGGACCTCGTCCCCCGCCGGATCCTGCGAGTCTGTCCGATGATCATCGACTTGACCAGTGCGGACGCAAGATGGTGACCGCAAGCATGATCCGTTCCGGACCGACAGCGGGGCCACGGTGACCGGGGGCGTCGAAACGTTCACCCGCCACCAGTCGGGTGCATTACGGTCATCCTCCGATCGGGTGGATTGGCGGCGGAGCGCGTGGGGCAATACCCGCACGCGCGCCACCCGGCCCCGTCGTGTGGTGCGCTCATGGTGCGGTGCGCGCTCATGATCTTGCGCAAAGGGAGCGACATGCAGGTCTGGCCGGGTGAGCGGTACCCCCTGGGGGCCACCTACGACGGGATGGGCACCAACTTCGCCATCTTCTCCGAGGTGGCCGAGCGGGTCGAGCTGTGCCTGTTCGACGAGTGGGACACCGGGGCCGAGCGGCGGGTCGAGCTGCGCGAGGTCGACGCGTACGTCTGGCACGCGTACATCCCCGGCATCGAGCCGGGGCAGCGCTACGGCTACCGGGTGCACGGCCAGTACGACCCGGCGAACGGGCTGCGCTGCAACCCGGCCAAGCTGCTGCTCGACCCGTACGCCAAGGCGATCGACGGCGACGTGCGGTGGGACCCGGCCGTCTACGACTACGAGCACGGCGACCCGGAGCGGATGAACACCACCGACTCGGCGCCGTTCATGCCGAAGTCGGTGGTGGTGAACCCGTACTTCAACTGGGGCAACGACTCCCCGCCCCGCATCCCGTACCACCACTCGGTCATCTACGAGGCGCACGTGCGTGGCCTGACGATGCGCCACCCGGACATCCCCGACGAGCTGCGCGGCACGTACGCCGGCCTCGCCTCCCCGCCGATGATCGAGCACCTGACGAAGCTCGGCGTGACCGCCATCGAGCTGATGCCGGTGCACCAGTTCGTGCACGACCACCGGCTGACCGACCTGGGGCTGCGCAACTACTGGGGCTACAACACCATCGGCTTCTTCGCCCCGCACCACGGCTACTCGGCGCTCGGGCACCTCGGCCAGCAGGTGCAGGAGTTCCGGGGCATGGTCAAGGCGCTGCACGCCGCCGGCATCGAGGTCATCCTCGACGTGGTCTACAACCACACCGCCGAGGGCAACCACCTCGGCCCGACGCTGAGTTTCAAGGGCGTCGACAACCCCAGCTACTACCGGCTCAGCGAGGAGGACCGCCGCTACTACGTCGACTACACCGGCACCGGCAACAGCCTCAACGTACGCAGCCCGCACTCGCTCCAGCTGATCATGGACTCGCTGCGGTACTGGGTGACCGAGATGCACGTCGACGGGTTCCGCTTCGACCTCGCCGCCACCCTCGCCCGCGAGTTCTACGAGGTCGACCGCCTCTCCACCTTCTTCGAGGTGGTGCAGCAGGACCCGGTGGTCAGCCAGGTCAAGCTGATCGCCGAGCCGTGGGACGTCGGGCCGGGCGGCTACCAGGTGGGCAACTTCCCACCGGTGTGGACCGAGTGGAACGGCAAGTACCGCGACACCGTGCGCGACTTCTGGCGCGGCGAGCCCGCCACCCTCGCCGAGTTCGCCTCCCGCATCTCCGGCTCCGCCGACCTCTACCAGGACGACGGGCGCCGCCCGTTCCACAGCATCAACTTCGTCACCTGCCACGACGGGTTCACCCTGCGGGACCTGGTGTCGTACAACGACAAGCACAACGAGGCCAACGGCGAGGAGAACCGCGACGGGGAGGGCCACAACCGGTCCTGGAACTGCGGCGTCGAGGGCGACACCGACGACGAGACGGTACGCGCCCTGCGGGCCCGGCAGCGGCGCAACTTCCTGACCACCCTGGTGCTCTCCCAGGGCGTGCCGATGATCGGCCACGGCGACGAGCTGGGCCGCACCCAGCGCGGCAACAACAACGCCTACTGCCAGGACAGCGCGCTGGCCTGGGTCGACTGGGACGCCGCCGACACCGACCTGCTGGAGTTCACCCGCAAGCTGGTCGACTTCCGCCGCCGCCACCAGGTGTTCCGCCGGCGGCGCTTCTTCACCGGCCTGCCGGTGCGTTCCCGGCTGGTCGACGAGCCCCTGCCGGACCTGGCCTGGTACACCCCCGACGGGCGGGAGATGACCGGCGAGGACTGGGGCAACGACTTCGGCCGCTCGGTGGCGCTCTTCGTCAACGGCGAGGGCATCCGCGAACGCGGCCAGTACGGCCAGCGCCACGTGGACGCCTCCTTCCTGCTCTGCTTCAACGCCCACGACGCCCCGCTGGACTTCACCGTGCCCGGCCCCGAGTTCGGGCCGCGCTGGGAGGTGGTGATCAGCACCGCGGAACCGGAACCGGAGAAGACCACGATCGTCGAGGCGGGCGGCACCCTCTGCGTGCCCGACCGGTGCGTGGTGGTGCTGGAGAGGAAGGCCTGACATGTCGAGCACCCCTCGACCCGACGCGCCCCGGGTGGGCACCACCTACCGGGTGCAGGTCCGCCCCGGCTTCGACCTGGACGCCACCGCCGAGCTGGCCGACTACCTGACCGACCTCGGCGTCACCCACCTCTACAGCGCGCCCCTGCTCACCGCCACCCCCGGCTCCGCGCACGGCTACGACGTGGTCGACCACCGTGCCGTCAACCCCGAGCTGGGCGGCGAGGCGGCCCGGCAGCGGCTGCTGCGGGCACTGCGCGCCGCCGGTCTCGGGATGGTCGTCGACATCGTGCCCAACCACGCCGGCGTGGCCGTGCCCGCCGCCAACGCCGCCTGGTGGGACGTGCTGCGCCGGGGCCGCGACTCGGCGTACGCCGGTTGGTTCGACGTCGACTGGGACCGGGGCCGGCTGCTGCTGCCGGTGCTCGCCGACACCCCGGACGCCCTCGACGACCTCAAGCTCGCCGACGGGGAACTGCGCTACCACGAGCACCGCTTCCCGATTGCCGACGGCACCGGCGACGGCCTCGACGTCGGCGGAGCCGACCATGGCAGCCCGCGCGAGGTGCACGACCGGCAGCACTACGAGCTGGTCTCCTGGCGGCGCGGCGACACCGAGCTGACGTACCGCCGGTTCTTCGCCGTCTCGGACCTGGCCGGGCTGCGGGTGGAGGACCCGGAGGTCTTCGCCGCCACCCACGAGCTGGTGCTGCGGTGGGCGGCGGCCGGCGAGGTCGACGGCATCCGCGTCGACCACCCGGACGGGCTGCGCGACCCCTCGGCCTACCTGGCCCGGCTGCGCGCCGCCGCGCCCGACGCGTGGCTGGTGGTGGAGAAGATCCTGGAGTACGGCGAGGAGCTGCCGGACTGGCCCGTGGAGGGCACCACCGGCTACGACGCCCTCGCCGCCGTCTGCGGGCTCTTCGTCGACCCCGACGCGGAGGGCGACTTCACCGCCCTGGACACCCACCTCGTCGGCCGGCACACCTCCTGGCAGGACCTCACCCACGACACCAAGCTCGCCGCGGCCACCCGCCTGCTGTCGGCCGAGCTGACCCGCCTCGCCGCGCTCGCCGACGACGTCGAGCACGACGCCGCCCGCGCGGCGCTGGCCGAGCTGGCCGCCGCGTTCCCGGTCTACCGGGGCTATCCGCCGCACGGCGCCCGGCACCTGGCCGCCGCCCGCGCCGAGGCCGGCCGCCGCCGCCCCGACCTGACCGCCGTGCTGGACGCGCTCACCCGCCGGCTGCGCGACCCCGACGACGAGCTGGCGAAGCGCTTCCCGCAGCTCACCGGCGCGGTCATGGCCAAGGGCGTGGAGGACACCGCCTTCTACCGGTGGAGCCGCTTCGTCGCGCTCAACGAGGTCGGCGGCAGCCCCGCGCACTTCGGCGTGCCGCCGGCGGAGTTCCACCGCTTCGCCGCCGCCCGGCAGGTGCGCTGGCCGGCGAGCATGACCACGCTCTCCACCCACGACACCAAGCGCTCCGAGGACGTCCGGGCCCGCCTCGCGGTGCTCAGCGAGCTGCCGGGGCGCTGGGCCGACCTGGTCGCCCGGTGGACGGCCCGCGCGCCGCTGCCCGACCCGGCCTTCGCGCACCTGCTGTGGCAGACCGCCGTCGGCGCCTGGCCGATCGAACGGGAGCGGCTGCACGCGTACGTCGAGAAGGCCGCCCGCGAGGCGTCGGCGTCGACGAGCTGGGCCGACCCCGACCCGGTCTTCGAGCGGGCCATGCACGACGTGGTCGACGCGATGTACGACGACGCGCAGCTGCACGCCGAGCTGACCGCCTTCGCCGACGAGATCGCCCCCGTCGGCTGGTCCAACTCGCTCGGGCAGAAGCTGGTGCAGCTCGCCATGCCCGGGGTGCCCGACACCTACCAGGGCACCGAGCTGTGGGACAACTCGCTGGTCGACCCCGACAACCGCCGCCCGGTCGACTTCGCCGTACGCCGGGAGCTGCTGGCCCGCCTCGACGCCGGCCCGCCCCCGCCGGTGGACGCCGGCGGCGCGGCGAAGCTGCTCGTGGTGTCGCGGACCCTGCGGCTGCGCCGCGACCGCCCGGAGCTGTTCACCGGCTACCGGCCGGTGCCGGCCCACGGGCGCGCCGGGCGGCACGCGCTCGCCTTCGACCGGGGCGGCGCCGTCGCCGTCGCCACCCGCCTGCCGCTCGGGCTGGCGCGCGCCGGCGGCTGGGGCGACACAACTCTGTCACTTCCCGTTCACGAGGTGACCGACCTGTTCACGGGCCGGTCCTACAGTGGCGGGCAGACCCCGCTGGCCGACCTGCTGGCCACCTACCCCGTCGCGCTGCTGGCTCCCACCACCGAGTCCGTGGAGGCTTCATGACCGAGTTCACGGTGTGGGCGCCGCAGGCCGCCCGCGTCCGGCTGCGCCTGCCGGGCGTCGCCGACCACGAGATGCGCTCCGGCCCGGACGGCTGGTGGCGGGTCGAGGTGCCCGCCGCCGGCCCCGGCACCGACTACGCCTTCCTGCTCGACGACGACGAGCGGGCGCTGCCCGACCCCCGCTCGCCCTGGCAGCCGGAGGGCGTGCACGGGCCGAGCCGGCGCTACGACCACGCGGCGTTCGAGTGGACCGACCAGGCCTGGACCGGCCGGCAGCTGCCCGGCGCCGTCCTCTACGAGCTGCACGTCGGCACCTTCACGCCCGAGGGCACCTTCGACGCCGCCATCGGCCGCCTCGACCACCTCGTCGACCTCGGCATCGACATGATCGAGCTGCTGCCGGTCAACGCCTTCAACGGCGAGCACAACTGGGGCTACGACGGGGTCTGCTGGTATGCCCCGCACCAGCCCTACGGCGGGCCGGACGGCCTGAAACGGCTGGTCGACGCCGCCCACGCCAAGGGCCTGGGGGTGATCCTCGACGTCGTCTACAACCATTTCGGGCCCTCCGGGGCCTACGCGCCGATGTTCGCGCCGTACCTCACCGAGCAGAGCAACACCTGGGGCCGCACCGTCAACCTCGACGGACCGCACTCCGACGGCGTGCGCCGCTACATCGTCGACAGCATCCTGATGTGGCTGCGCGACTACCACGTCGACGGCCTGCGGCTCGACGCCGTGCACGCCATGCCCGACTCCCGCGCCACCGGATGGCTGGAGGAGGTGGCGATCGAGGTCGAGGCGCTCGCCACCCACCTCGGCCGGCCGCTGTCGCTGATCGCCGAGTCCGACCTCAACGACCCCACCCTGATCACGCCCCGGGAGGCCGGCGGTTTCGGCCTGCACGCCCAGTGGAACGACGACGCCCACCACGCCCTGCACACCCTGCTCACCGGCGAGCGGCAGGGCTACTACGGCGACTTCGGCTCGCTGGAGTGCCTCACCGACGTGCTCACCGGCGGGTTCTTCCACGCCGGCACCTGGTCCAGCTTCCGCAACCGCCACCACGGCCGGCCGGTGGACCGGCAGCGCACCCCCGGCCACCGGTTCGTCGCGTACCTGCAGAACCACGACCAGATCGGCAACCGGGCCACCGGCGACCGGATCTCCGCCACCCTCTCCCCGGGGCTGCTGCGCGTCGGCGCGACGCTGCTGTTCACCGCCCCGTTCACCCCGATGCTGTTCATGGGCGAGGAGTGGGCCGCCAGCACCCCGTGGCAGTTCTTCACCAGCCACCCCGAGCCGGAGCTGGCGACCGCCGTCGCCACCGGGCGCAAGCGGGAGTTCGCCGCGCACGGCTGGCCGGAGGGCGACGTGCCCGACCCGCAGGACCCGCAGACCTTCGTCCGCTCCCGGCTCGACTGGGCCGAGCTGGACAAACCCGAACACCGCGAGATGTACGAGTTCCACAAGCGCCTCATCGCGCTGCGCAAGAGCCGCCCCGACCTGTCCGATCCTCGGCTGGACCGGGTCGACGTCCGCCCCGGCGACCAGTTCCTGGTGATGCGCCGGGGCGAGACGCTGGTGGCGGCGAACCTGGCCGCCAAGCCGCAGCGGATCACGCTGCCGGGGGTGGCGCGCCGGGTGCTGCTCGCGACGGGGGAGGGGGTCACGGTGATGCGCGACCGCATCGAGCTGCCGGCCGAGACGGCGGCGATCGTGGCGCTCTGAGCGGCGCCCGACGTCACCGGCCGACGTCACCGGCCGACGTCACCGGCCGACGTCACCGGCCGTCGGCAGCGCGGTGGCGACCGCCGACGGCGACCGGCCCGCCCCCCGCCGTCGACGGTGGTCAGCCGGCGTCCAGCACCTCGCGCAGCCTGGCCGCGAACTCGGCGGGCTTGCCGGCGTAGCCGAACTCGCCGTCGAGGAAGCCGCCGTGGTGGCTCGGGAACACCACGGCCTCCTGGCCGAGCAGCGCCGCGGTGGCGACGGCCGTGCGCGCCGTGTAGGTCCCCGCCGTCTCCTCGCCGACCGCGATCACGATCCGGGTCGGCGCCGCCGTGAGCGCCGCCGCGTCGGGCCGGTAGTCGGTGACCGTCCCGGAGGCCTTCGACAGCAGCGGGTCGTCGCGGGAGCCGTCGTCCTCGGTCGGCAGGCCGAACGCCGCCGGGTCGGGCGCGGGCTGGGCGAAGTAGGCGTCCGTGAACTCGCCCTGCCAGGAGACCAACGCCATGAAGGCGGCCATGCCCGCCCCCATGCCCTTCGCCTGGTACGCCTCGTGGACGACGGCCTGGGCGCGCTCGGCCGCTGCGGCGTCGGGGAGCACGCCGGTGATCGGCGGCTCGTGCGCCACCAGCGTCGCCACGTCCCCGGGGTGGGACGCGACCAGCTCCAGCGCGGTCACCGCCCCGCCGCTGCTGGCGAACACGTCGACCGGCGCCGCGCCGAGCGCCTCGATCAGCAGGTGCAGGTCGGCCGCCTGCTGCTGCGGCGTGTGGTCCGACCGCCCGTCGCTGCGGACGCTGCGGCCCAGGCCGCGCGGGTCGTAGGTGACGACCGTCCGGTCGGTGAAGTGGGTCGCGAGCGCGTTGAAGCCCTCCGCCGTCATCGGCTGGCCGATCATGAGCAGGGTGCGGTGATCGTCGGAGGCCGACAGCGGACTGCGCACGTCGTAGACCAGGTCGACGCCGGGCAGGGCAAGGGTGTGGGTCTCCATCGTCGTCATGCCGGCGAGCGTACGGCCGACGGGTGACAGATCCGGTGCTACGCGCGGAAAGCGGCCCCACCCGCCCCGGATTTCGGCACCGGCGTCAGGATCTGCGGTATGGAGTTCTTCTGCTACCACCGCGACCGGCGCGACTCCCTGGCTCTGCGCAAGGAGCTGCGCGAGGAACACTGGTCCTACATGGACCGGTACGCAGAGCGGATGATCGCCCGTGGGCCGACGTTCGCCCCCGACGGGGAGACGCCGACCGGCAGCGTGCACATCGTCGACCTGCCCGATTCCGCCGCCGCCCGGGCGTTCGCCTTCGATGAGCCCAACTACCAGGCCGGCGCGTACCGGGACGTGCTACTGCGCCGGTGGCACAACACGCTGGGGCGCACCATGTGGGACTTCCCCGGCGGCCGGACGGGTGGTGACCGGTACCTGGTGCTCGGCCTCGGGGCGGGGGAGGCCGCCGACCTGGACGTGAGCGCGGACCGGGACGAGCTGATCGCGTACGGGCCGCTGCTGTCGGACGACGGTGTCAGGTGGCTCGGCACGGCGGCGCTGGTCCGGGCGGAGGACCCGGACGAGGCGCGTGCCGTGCTGACCCCGGACCGGTACGCCGAGATCGAGGTCCACGCGTGGGCGTTCGGCGGACGACCGTGACTCCATTGGCCCTCTCAGTTGGGCCGACCATGGTCGTGCCGAGCTTCGGTTGTGCCGTGAACGCCCTACCGGGCTGACGTCGCCGTTCTGCCGCGAGCGAACCCGCTTGTCCTGTTGCGGCGCGCTGCGGAGGATCGGTGGATGGATCTCCTCACCGCGGAACGGCAACTCCAAGCCGCCCAGCGCGCCGCCGACGTCGAGTCCCTCGACGCGCTCCTGCACCCGCAGGTCGTGGGTGCCGGACCGGACGGCACGGTCTTCACGAAGGAAGACGACTTGGAGAGCTACCGCTCCGGTGCACTGCGAATCACCAGCCTGGTGGAGGAGTCGCTCGACGTCCAGGAGGACGGTCAGACCGGGGTGACTCGCATGGTCGCTGCGGTGGATGCCGTTCAGGGCGGTGCCGCCATGTCCACGCGGTTGCGCTACACCCGACTGTGGGTGCGTGAGGACGGCAACTGGCGGGTGTTGGCCGCCACCCTCGTCCCGGTCTGAGGGACGTCTCGTAACTGGGTGAAGGCGTTGCCCGGCATCGGGCCGGTGGTCAGCCGGCGAGGATGATGTTGTGGCTTGCGGTACGGCATGATCACCTGCGGGTTGCCCCGGTAGCCGCCGTCGGCCATCACTGGCCGCCCGGTCAGCTTCTGGTCGATGCCGAGGCACGGTAGACGATGGTGCCGTTGCGGTTGCCGGGCTGCGGGTCACCGACGACGATGACCAGGCGGGTGCTGGCGTCGATGGCGACCCGCAGGTTCGTCGAGTACCGGTGGTTCTTGCTGCGGGCGGCCAAGCGGTGGTCGCGGGTGGGGATCAGGGTGCCGTCGACGATCGCGATCTGCTCGACCGGTCGCTTCCGCACCGGCGCCAGGGCCAGCAGCGCTGCGAGGGTGTCGATGACCCGGTGGGCCGCGGAGTGCGACACCCCGAACAGTGAGCCGATCTGGCGCATCGTCAGGTTCGTGCGCCAGTAGGTGACCGCCAGCAGCACCCGCTCGGCGAGGTCAAGGGCCGGCGGCAGCCACCGCCGAACTCGGACTTCCGGAGCCGGAGCTACCGACGGCGGTGGCGCTGATCGCGGCCGATACCTGCGAGCGGATCCTCGACCACAGCATCTCCGCCGAGGTGGGAACCCACCGTCTCTACGTGGTGGGACACGAGGGCGGCCCGCTGGACGACCTGCTCCCGACGGTCGCCGCCCTGGCCGCGCATCTCGCCGACACGCGTGCGCCTGGTTGCCTGCGCCGCATAGCACTACGCACAGGAAGCGATCGTCAACAAGAAGTGATCCTTGCCTCTTCATTGGTCAGTCTCTATGGTTGTTGGAAAGCGCTTTCCCGTCCCCGTGCTCATGCCTGAAAGGTGAACTCAGATGAGACGCAAAGTCGCCACGCGGTGGCTGGCCGGTGGTGCCACCGCGGTCGCAGGTGCCGTTGTCGCCCTGGCACTGCAGATTCCCAACGCCTCGGCCGCCACGAACCTGAGCCTCGGCGCCGGCGCTGACGGCTCCAGCAAGGCCAGTGGTACCAGCTATGGCAACGTCATCGACGGCAACCCCAGCACCTACTGGTCGCCGAGCGGCTCGACCGGCACGGTCTCGGTCAAGTGGGGCAGCGCCACGACGGTGTCCTCAGCCGCCATCGTGCAGGCCTCGGGCGGCGGCTCGATCAGCGGCTGGCAGCTCAAGAACCACGACACGGGCTCCGTCCTGGCCAGCGGCAGCAGCGCCCCAGGCACCATCAACTTCTCCTCGACGTCGCTGAAGAAGATCTCCTTTGTCATCACCAGCGCGTCCGGCACCCCACGGATCGCCGAGTTCGAGACGTACTCCAGCGGCGGGTCGACCCCGACCACTAGTCCGACCAGTGGCCCCACCAGCAGTCCGACGGCCAGCCCGACCAGCAACCCAGGCACGCCGACTGGTGCGTGGCCGTCGTCGGCCGGCTCGGTGAGCATCTCGGGCACGGTCAGCGTCTCCGGCACCTTCGACGGCGGGATGAAGACGTACTGCTGCATCGGTGACGGTGGACAGGGCGAGTCGCAGGACCCGATGTTCAAGATCGCCAATGGTGGCACGCTGCAGAACGTCATCCTCGGTTCACCCGCCGGTGACGGCGTGCACTGCGAGGGCACCTGCACACTGCGCAACGTGTGGTGGAACGACATCGGTGAGGACGCCGCCACCTTCAAGCAGACCAACGGCGGTACCTCCTACGTCATCGGTGGCGGCGCGCGCAACGGCAGCGACAAGACCTTCCAGCACAACGGCAACGGCACGGTCAACATCTCCGGCTTCTACCTCAAGGGGTCCGGCAAGCTGTACCGCGGCTGTGGCAACTGCTCGACCTCGCACACCCGTCACGTGCGTATCGACAACGTCCTCGTCGACGACATTGACATGCTCGCCGGCATCAACAGCAACTGGAACGACACCGCGACGATCACTCGCGTGGTCGTGATCGGCTCGGCCACCATCTGCGGCAAGTACAAGGGTGTGCCCAAGGGCAGCGAACCCAGCTACCTCGGTGAGGGCTGGAACGACGCCAACTGCAAGGTCAACAGAAGTGACGTCACCTTCCGGTAGTTACTAGGCACGTCTGTTCGCGAAGGGGCGCCCGCCGCCAGGCGGGCGCCCCTTCGGTGTCCGTCGTACGGGGGGCGAGTTCGATGAGCCGTTTTCATCCTGTGTAGCGGTTGGATTCGGTGGGCAATTGCTTGCCTTGCCGGGAGTTTCGTCCTATGTCGACACCAGGTTCCACCTGGCCGTGACCTGCACCGTCACGATGAAAGAGGTTCAATGGCGAGCGTCGACAGAGCGGCTGGAGGCCACGCGACTCACGGCGCTATTCAGAGCTTGCGAACGTGTACGGTGCAACTGCGACGTCATCGGCGAGGTTGATGACCGCTGTCCCAGCCCGCTACCTGGGAAGCAGGCGAAGTCATGGTCAAGAACGCTGACACCATCGGTGCGAGGATTCGGTACTGGCGAATGCGCCGTGGGGGTATGACCCAGGCCGTTCTTGCCGGCCTTGCCGGCGTCAGCCAGTCCTACGTGTCGCAGGTCGAGTCGGGTCGGAAGACGATTGATCGGCGCTCCACGCTGGTCGCCCTTGCCGCCGCTCTTCAGGTCACGGTGGCCGACCTGCTGGGGCAGGGCGCGGAGCCCGGCGACCCTGCCCGCGATGGTGCTGCCGAGCGCGTTCCCGCGATCTGGTCCGCCCTGATCGAGATCGAGGACGGCGAGCGCCGACCGTCGACCTGCACGAGGGAGCAGCTTGCCGCTGAGATAGCCCGCAGCGATCAACTCCGCAACAGCTGCAACTATCCGGCTATGGCCCGCCTGCTCCCCGGCCTGCTGTTGGAGGCCGCGGCTGCCGGGGGTGTCGTGCTCGCCCAAGTGGCCTACCAGGCATCGACGTGCCTCCGGCATCTCGGATACCGGCATCTAGCCCTCAACGCAGCCCGGGTCGCCGTGTCGGCCGCGGAGGACGTGGGAGACCCGGCATGGACCGGGGCAGCCCGGTTCGCCTACGTGCAGAGTCTGCCGATCGAGTCCGCGCCGCTTGCCGCGAGAGCGGCGGACCGTTCACTGACGGAACTCCAAGCCCACGCCGCCGACGTCCGCGTCCGGCAGATGCTGGGTCAGCTTCATCTCTCGGCCGCGTTGACCTCGACGGTGAGTGGTCGTCCGGATGTCGCCCGCGATCACCTGACCGAGGCGGGGCGGGAGGCTGGGAGCCTCGGGGATCCGTCTGACGGGGCCGGCTTCAACGGCTGCTGTTTCGGACCGACAAACGTGGGGCTCTGGGAGATGTCCATCGCGGCGGAGCAGGGTGAGGCCGGCCGCGTGATCGAGCTTTCCCGGCGAGTGCGGCCACGAATTCTGGTGGCGTCGACTCGCCAACTGTCCTACTGGCTCGACCTCGGCCGAGCGTATGCGGACAGCGGTCGCCGGGATGCGGAGGCGGTGGCGGCGTTTGTGCAGGCCGAACGGACTGCGCCGGTACCGTTCGTGCTGAACCCCCTCGCCCGGGATGCAGTGGTCGCGCTGTCGCAGCGGGCGAAGCGCCGGGCCGTTCCGGACGAACTGCGGTCACTTGCCAGCCGCATGGGCATCAACCTGGCCGCATAACTAGCGGTAATTGCACCATCACTGATTCGCCCTAGTGTCCGCCTCTGAGGGGCGACCGCCTCTCGGGGTTCGGGCGCGGTGATGAGGTATCACCGCTATGCCCTGCGCCAGCGGAGGCAGAGTGGACAGTCAGGGAAGCGGTTCGGCGAGCCGGGGTGAGCAGGCCGAGGCCGCCGAGCGGGAGGCGGCCAAGCAGCGCCTCCTGGATCAGGCCGAGGCGGAGCGCGTACCGGTGGAGGAGACCACCCGGGCGGTGCCGGACCGGCGGTGGCGGCGTGACCAGCGCTGACGAGCCGATCGGTCGCCGCGTAGCCCGCTGGCGGGCACGGCGGCGGATGACCCAGCAGATGTTCGCCGACCGGCTCGGCAGGTCGAAGAGCTGGGTGGACAAGACCGAGCGGGGCGTACGGCCGCTGGACCGCTACCCGGTGATCCAGGAGATCGCCCGGGTGCTGCGGGTCGACCCGATGGTGCTGCTCGGCGAGCACCGCCCGCCGCCGATCGCGGCCGGCCCGGTGGACGGGGTGGACGGCATCCGCGCCGCCCTCGCGCGCTACGACGACCACGGGGTGACGGCGTCCGTGGTGGAAACGGGCCGGCATGTCGCGCACGCCTGGCTGACCTACCAGCACGGGCACTACGCGCAGGTGGTGCGGCTGCTGCCGAGGCTGCTGCGCGCCGCGCAGGGCGTGCGGGGGCAGGAGCCGGGGCTGCTGGTGCAGGCGTACCGGATCACCTCGTCGGTGCTCGTGAAGCTCGGCGAGGCCGACCTGGGGTGGCTGGCCGCCGACCGGGCGGTGGCGGTGGCCGGTGGCGATCCGGTGCTGGCGGGGGCGGCGACCGTGGCGGTCGGACAGGCGCTGCGTGCGCTGGGCCGGGACCGGCTGGCGCTGGTGGCGACGCTGGCCGCCGCGCGTCGCGTCGCGCCCGCGCCGGAGGCGGTGCACGGGACCCTGCTGATCCAGGCCGCGCTGGCCGCCGCCGGCTGCGGCGACACCGGCCGCAGCGAGGAGCTGGTCGAGCGGGCCGCCCGGGTGGCGGCGCGGGTCGCCGGTGACGACCCGCACCGGACCGGCTTCGGGCCGGGCGCCGTCGAGGCGGCCCGGGTGGTCGCGGCTTTCGAGCGGGGGGACGCCGGGGAGGCGGTGCGCCGGCACGAGCAGGCGGTACGGCAGGAGACGTGGCGGCGGCTGCCGGCCGAGTACCGGGCCGCCTACCTCGTGGACGCCGCGCGGGCGTACCTCCAGGTCGGCGACCTGTGCGGCGCGGCCCGCGTCCTGGTCGACGCGGATGCCGTCGCGCCCGCCGAGGTCCGGTGCCGGCCGTCGGCGCGTACGGTCGTCGCCGAGGTCGCCCGGGCCCACCCGGCGCCGGCCGGCGTGGCGCGCCTGGCGACGCTGGTGGGCCTGACCCGCTGACCGCCCGGCCTGGGGCGCGCGGCGGGCGACCGGCG
The DNA here is from genome assembly GCF_049847285.1 of Micromonospora sp. DT62. Lineage (NCBI taxonomy): Bacteria > Bacillati > Actinomycetota > Actinomycetes > Micromonosporales > Micromonosporaceae > Micromonospora > Micromonospora sp. DT62. The sequence goes on along the minus strand of NZ_JBNCOB010000022.1, from coordinate 71,365 downwards.
TGCCGCTGGCGGGTCAGCCGTTGGTGAAAAGCTCCCGAATCGCGACGAGGCTGGCGCCGTCGCCGACGGCCACCAGCGAGTCACCGGCCTGGAGGGTGAAGTCGGGACCCGGCGACGGGATCACGTGACCGTCGCGGACCACCGCGACGATCGACGCGCCGGTGCGGGTCCGCGCGCGCGTGTCACCGAGCTTGCGCCCGAGGTACGGCGACCTGGCGGGGATCGGCATGCGTACGGTCTCGACGCCCTCCAGGGGCGGGACCAGCTCCGTCAGGTTGTCCATGACCAGCGGAAGGCCGAGCAGGTCGGCGATCGTCCGCGACTCCGTGCTCTCCAGCGTCAACGTGTGCTGGGCGGTTTCGGGGTCGGCGGGGTCGTAGAGCACGATGTCGCGCCGGCCGTCGAAGTGCACGATCACGGCGCCTCGCTGGCCCGTCCCCGTGACGAAGCCGTACGACTCTCCGACGCCGAACAGCCGGGTCCTCTCCAGGTCCACGTTTCCACCTTCCGAGGATGAGGCGCCGCAGTCGGGCACCTTGCGGCCCAGACTAGTACCTCGGCCGGGATCGTGACGATCGCTCGGTACGGGCCTGCCGGCCGTGGGTGCGCTGCTCACGGCGTGGCTCCGTCTCGGCAGCCAGTTGTCGGTGTCGTCCCCGCGGATGAGGAATTCCATCGGGAGACAACCGCAATTCCCATCTGTCGATAGCGTCGAGCGTCCTGGAATCGAAAGCACGGATTCGCGGCGATGGGATTTGCGAGTCAATTTCGAGGCTCTTGTTCGGGGTGGGGACGCTTTGTTTGCCGCCGGCTGTGGTCCTTTTCGGACGCCAGAAAGTCAATGTCAATTACCTGTCATTCGATCACGTTGTGATCAAAGCGATTCGATCGATAGGTTTCGCTGGTCCGAGTTGGAGTACCCGAAAAAGGGGGCAACTGTTGAGATCAACCCTGCGCTGGTCTGCATCGGCCAGCCTGGCACTCGCGCTGGTCGTGACCGCTCCGGCGGTCGCCCAGGCGAAGCCGACCACGGCCGAGCGGAACGGCAACTCCACCGCCGTCGCCCGCACCAGTGACGGTCGCGCGATCACCAACGAGAAGATCGCCGAGGAGGTCGCCAGGTATTGGACGCCGCAGCGGATGGCGAGCGCCGTCGACCTCGACATCGCGAAGTCGGCGAAGGCCACCGAGTCCACGAGCCGGGCGCCGAAGCCCGACGGGCCGGCGGGATCGGTCGCGCCGGTGCGACCCAGCGTCGCCAGCGGCGCCGACGTCGGCATCCAGCTCAACGAGTCGGCGGTGGTCGGCAAGGTCTACTTCACCACCCCCAACGGTGGCGGCGCCTCGTGCTCGGCGAGCGCGGTCGCCAGCGGCAAGGCGCGACTGGTCATGACCGCCGGGCACTGCGTGCACCAGGGCGCCGGCGGGCAGTGGTACAGCAACTGGCAGTTCGTGCCGCGCTACCGCGACGGCGCGCGGCCGTTCGGCACGTTCGTGGCGTACCAGCTCGCGGCCCGCACGGCGTGGATCAACAGCAGCAGCTACGACGAGGACATGGCCATCGCCATCATGCACAACGGCGGTAACTGGGGCCTGAAGGTCGTCGAGACGGTCGGCGGCCACGGCATGCGCTGGAACTGGGGCTACAACATCTCCCTGATGACCGCGCTGGGCTATCCGTCCAACCTCGGCGGCGGCGAGAGCCAGTACTTCTGCCAGAGCGGCACCTGGCACGCCGGCAGCCAGCAGATCCGGATGTGGTGCAACATGACCTACGGCTCCAGCGGCGGTCCCTGGCTGCAGGAATACAACGACCAGAATGGTCTCGGATTCATCAACAGCGTCGTGAGCCACGGCGACAATCCGGGCAACGGTCAGTTCGACGGTCCGTACTTCGACAACGACATCAAGAGCCTCTACGACTTCGTGGAGGGTCTCTCCCCGGCGTAAGGGCACGTGATCGGCAGAGCCCCGGCCACCCGGCCGGGGCTCTGCGCGTGGTGCTCCGTCATCGGCGGAGAAGTTCCCGTCCGAGGCGCGGGGTCACTTGAAGCGGATGAACCTGGAGAACTGGTTGTTGGCGGTTCCCACCGACACCGTCCGGTGGCTGTACCGGTCGGCGGAAACGTAGTTGTACTCGTCGATCTCGAAGGTGCCGTTCGCGTTCACCCTGGTCACGAACGCGACGTGACCGTAGGTGCCGCCCAGGCGTACCGCGACGTCACCGGCCTTCGGGCTGTTGTACACCGGCACGCCGGCGCGTCCGGCGGCGGCCACCCACTCCTTGGCGTTGCCCCACCGGGCCTGGCCCTTGTACTGGTTGTGGAAGGCGACGCCGACCCGGCTGCGCACCGCCCAGGCCGCGAAGCTGGTGCACTGCCCCTTGTAGAAGTTCCAGGGATCGATGCCGGACGTCTGACCCTTGTAGGGGTAGTCGTCCTTGGCCGGGTAGCTGGCGCCGGCCGAGATCAGCTGGTGGGAGGCATTGTTGTTCTTCAGCGTGGAGCTGAGGTTCTTCTTCGCCCCGGGCGCGAAGTCCTGGTACGCGTGGGAACCGTTGTAGCCGGTGTTGTAGTAGACGCGCACCGTCTTGCCGGTGCGGTTCCACGCCGACGCGGCGTTGTTCTTGACGCACTGGCCCTTGCCGCTGCCGGCGCCCTTGAACTCGTAGCAGCCCGGCTGGGCGGTGCCGTAGTCGGCCAGCGAGCCGGCGTGATCGGAGATCGAGCCCGCGTGGTTGCTGTTGTAGTAGTAACAGAACTCGCCGGTGTTGCAGGCGCCGTCGCGGGACGCGGCCTGGGCGGGCGCGGCGACCGCCAGGACGCCGAGAGTCGCGCTCAGGACGCTCGCGCTGAGGGCACCGAGGATGCGAACGGTGACCGTGGGCATGATCACTTCCCTCCTGGGGGTGGGTGATGGGGGACCCACGCTACAAGGCATAGATCATCCGCCATACCCCTCAATTGTCGGCGCGCGGATGGCCCGGGGGTCTGTCGAGATTCGGGGTTCATCGGGCGATTCGCGGGCATAGCGTCAGGCGTGGCGGCTACCCGCCGCCGGGCCTGCCCCGGGGGCGGGTCAGGACGATCTGACGGTGGTGCGACGTGGACGAGACCGATCCGATGATGCTGGACCAGCGGGGGCGCCGCGGCCAGGGCGCCGGGCTGCCCCGGTTGCTGGGCGCGGTCAGCCTCGCCCTAGGGGCCGGCAGCCTGCTCGCCCCGCGCGCGGTGGCCCGGCTGACCGGGGTGGACGACTCACCCGCCGCCCGCGCGGTCGTCACCGCCGTGGGCGCCCGCGAGCTGGCCCACGCGGCCGGCCTGCTCGCCGGCCGCAGCCCGGCCGGCTGGGCATGGACCCGGGTGGCCGGCGACGCGCTGGACCTCACCCTGCTCGGACGGGCCTGGGCGGACCGGTGCGGCGAGCGGCGCCGGCGGGTCGGCCTCACCACCGCCGCCGTCGCCGGCATCGCCGCCGTCGACCTGATCGCCGCCGTGCGCGCCGGACGGGCCCGGGCGGCGCAGCGGCGGGTGATCGACATGGAGGTCGCGGTCACCGTCAACCGGTCCCCGGCCGAGGCGTACCGCTTCTGGCGGGACCTGGAGAACCTGCCCCGGTTCATGTCCCACCTGGAGTCGGTACGCGCCGACGACCTGCGCCGGTCGCACTGGACCGCGCACGGCCCGGCCGGCCGCCGGGTCGAGTGGGACGCGGAGATCGTCGACGACCAGCCGAACCGGTCGCTCGCCTGGCGGTCGCTGCCCGGCACCCGCGTGCCCAACGCGGGTCGGGTCCGCTTCGTGCCCGCGCCGGGTGATCGCGGCACCGAGGTCCGGGTGCGGCTGCGCTACGCCCCGCCGGCCGGCGCGCTGGGCCGGGCCGTGGCGAAGCTCTTCGGCGAGGAACCCGAGCAGCAGGTACGCGACGACCTGCGCCGGTTCAAGCAGGTGGTGGAGACCGGCGAGGTGGTCCGCTCCGAGGGCAGCCCCGACGGCATCTCCGTACGCCAGCAGGTCATGCAACGCCCCGCCCAGCCGCTGCCCATCGCGCGCCGCTGACCGCCCGCCATTCGAGAGGACGAACGATGAAGGCCACCGCCTGGATGGGCAAGGACAGCGTCAAGGTCGTCGACGTGCCCGACCCGACCATCATGAACGCGCGCGACGCGATCGTACGGATCACCTCGACCGCCATCTGTGGCTCGGACCTGCACCTCTACCACGGGTACATCCCCGCCATGCGCAAGGGCGACATCCTCGGCCACGAGTTCATGGGCGAGGTGGTCGAGGTCGGCCCCCAGGTACGCAACCTGCGCCCCGGCGACCGGGTGGTGGTGCCGTTCCCGATCGCCTGCGGGCACTGTTCCTCCTGTCAGCGCGGGCTCTTCTCGGTCTGCGAGAACTCCAACCCCAACGCCGGGGTGGCCGAGAAGATCATGGGGCACTCGCCGGCCGGCATCTTCGGCTACTCCCACCTGCTCGGCGGCTACGCCGGCGGCCAGGCCGAGTACGCCCGGGTGCCGTTCGCCGACGTCGGCCCGATCAAGGTGCCCGACGAGGTCCCCGACGACCAGGCCGTGATGCTCGCCGACGTGCTGCCCACCGGCTTCATGGGCGCGGAGATGTGCGACATCAAGCCGGGCGACGTGATCGCCGTGTGGGGGGCCGGTCCGGTGGGCCTGCTCGCCGCCGCCAGCGCCCGGATGCTCGGCGCGGAGCGGGTGATCGTCATCGACCGGTACCCGTACCGGCTGCGGCTCGCCGAGGAGCACACCGGCGCGGAGACCATCAACTACGACGACACCGACGTGCTCGACGCGCTCAACGCGATGACCGCCGGCCGGGGGCCCGACGCCTGCATCGACGCCGTCGGCCTGGAGGGGCACCACGGCAACACCGTCGTCTACGCGTACGACCGGGCCAAGCAGGCCGCCCGGGTCGAGACGGAACGGCCGTTCGCGCTGCGCCAGGCCATCCTCGCCTGCCGTAGCGGCGGCGTCGTCTCGGTGGTCGGCGCGTACGGGGGCTTCGTCGACAAGTTCCCGATGGGTGCGTTCATGAACCGATCGTTGATCATGCGTACCGGTCAGTGTCACGTCCAGCGCTACACGCGTCCGCTGCTCAACCGCATCCAGCGCGGCGACATCGACCCCAGTTTCATCATCAGCCACCGGATGCGGCTCAAGGACGCGGCCAAGGGCTACAAGATCTTCCAGAAGAAGCAGGACGAGTGCACCAAGGTCGTCCTCAAGGTCTGAGCCCCGGTACGGGCGGCGCCGAGCGCCGACGAGGCCCGGGGGCGGCGGAAACCGGTAGTCCCCGGGCCTCGTCGGCGGCGGCTCAGGCCCAGGGGGCCGTCGGGTACCAGGGGATGATCTCGCGTCGGGCGAGCAGCCGCACGTCCCAGTAGAGGAACGTGAAGGCGCCCGCGACGATGAACGCGACCGCGGTCAGGACCGCCAGGCGGCTCGGCCGGGCGCTGAACCAGCGTTGCAGGCGGGAACCGGCGAGCCAGGCCAGCAGCAGGAACAGCACCGCCATGATGACGATGTTGCCCAGGGACTGCAGCGTGAACGCCGCCGCGCCGTAGAGCGGGTTGCCGCTCTCGGCGGCATCGCGGAACATTTGCCGGAACAACGCGAAGGGCCGGCCGATCAGGAAGCCGGCGATCAGTGCGCCCATGAACACCATCGGGGCGTTGGGGAACCGGCGGGCGATCCGGGCGAACGGGTCCGGCACGACGCCCAGCGCGGCCAGACCGAGATAGATCATGATGAGCCCGATCGCGCCGAAGACGACCATGGACTGGATGCTCCTCGGCGACAGCCCGCCGGGCGCGTTGGGCGCGGTGGAGAACTGCGGCATCGACGTGCCGACGAGGCCGACGACCGCGCCGTAGGCGGCCGACACCGCGACCATGCCCACCGACATCCAGCCCAGCGGCTTCAGCGGTGCGACGATCCGGCTGAACCTGCTGCCCGTGGTGCCGGTCAGCGGGGCCAGGGCGCCGAACGCGGCGATGTTGCAGGCGGTGAACGTGCCCGCGATGCCGGAGACGAAGGCGAACAGGATGCCCGCCGCGATGCCCTGGATGGGCGTCTCCTTGGCGTCGTGGCCGAGCAGCGTGTTGGCGACGTTGTCGCCGATGGTCCGGTCCACGAACTCCGCCGACCAGATGACGGTCAGCAGGAACCCGCCGAGGACGCTGAGGAGGATGATCAACCCCCGCCGCCGGGGAAAGTGCCCGTTGACGAACGCGGACGTCCCGCTCCGCGCGGTGTCGGGGCTGATTCGGACGGGCGCTTCGGGTCGCCGGGAAGACCTCTGGGTCTGCGTCACATGCGCTCCTCGGGGTGGGGGAGGGGGAACACGGGCGCCGCGTCGACGCTGACGCCCGCGACCGGTGTCGACGGCCGCCGATCGACGTGGACGCGCCCGCCTGGCGCCTATGGATGACAATGGCGCGGGTCGATGTCCGCGTTTCATCATGGGGTGGCCGCCGTCGGCTCGGTTCTTCCATCGTGCGCAATCTCCCGGGCCGTTCTGCCCGCTCCGGGTGCCGGTCAACTCCAGGACGGTCCGGCTGCCCGCCTCCGCCGGAGATGCGTAGCTGAAGCACTTCGGGGATTGTCGGAGGCCGGCGCCGCGAAGGGCATGGGGTGTCGTGCGCCCGTCCGCCTGTCGTCGGTCAGGTGATCGGAGAGGCGACCACGCGGTCCTTGTTGCCACTACTTTGCAATAAGCTGGCGGCGAGCGATGACTGCCGCGAGAGGACCACCCATGCCCGACGCGCCCGCCCGGACCGCCGTGGACGGTCCGCCGCACACCGTGTCCGAGCTGGTGATGGCCTGGGGGCGCGGCTGGGCGGTCTCCAGGGACACCCCCGCGCCCGTCGCGGTCCCCGGCGGCTTCCGGATCGACGTGGGCCGGCCCGGCCACCGCGTACGCCACGTGCTGCACACCTACGACGCCGACTCGCTCGGGCGGCTCGGCCGGGAGCTGACGGGGCCGGGCACCTGGATCAAGGTCAGCGGGGACCGCGCCGGCCTCCGCGCCGCCCTGCCCGACGCCTGGACGCTGGACAGCGCCGGACACCTCATGAGCGCGCCGCTGACCCCGGGCGCGGCCGAGCCGCCCGCACCGTACGCGACGCGGGTCGTCGCCGAGGGCGAGGTCGTCGTCGCGACGGTCCTCGACGCGTACGGGCACAGGGCGGCCATCGGGCGGCTGGCCGGTGCCGGGGAGTTCGGCATCGTCGACCAGGTCGAGACGGAGCCCACCCATCGGCGGCGCGGGCTGGGCAGCGTCGTCATGCGGGCGCTCTGCGACCACGCGGCGAGGCTCGGCATGCGCACCGGGATCCTCGTCGCCACCGACGAGGGACGCGCCCTGTACCGCGCGCTCGGCTGGACGGTGCGCTCGGACCTGTCGGGGGCGTACCTCAGCGAGGACCCGGGCCCGGCCTGACGTGCCGGACGACGGGCGGAGCCGACCGGTGGACGGCGGCTCCTGGCGGCCCGGTCAGGGGATGGGCCACTCGTGGACCGGCCGGTTGGTGTGCATCAGCGTCACATAGTGCCGCACCACCTCCCGCAGCGCCTCCGGCCGGTCGAGATGGTCGGCGGACTCCAACCGGTGCAGGGTCTCCACCTGCCAGCTCGCCCCGTTGCGGCCGGTCAGGCACCGCTGTTCGATGACGCCGAGCAGCCGGTCCCGCTCGGCCGGGTCGAGGCCCCACCGGTCCAGCCCGTGGTGGGCCAGCGGCAGCAGCCGGCGCAGCACCAGCTCGGTGACCGGGAGATAGCCGAGGCCGGGCCAGAAGACCTGGGCGTCGATGCCGTACCGGGCGCAGGCGTTGAAGTTCTCCTCGGCCGCGCTGAACGACATCTGCGACCACAGCGGCCGGTCGGCCTCGGCGAGCGCCCGGACGAGACCGAAGTAGAAGGCGCCGTTGGCCACGGTGTCGAGCACCGTCGGCCCGGCCGGCAGCACCCGGTTCTCCACCCGCAGGTGCGGGCGGCCCTTCAGCACGTCGTACACCGGGCGGTTCCAGCGGTAGACGGTGCCGTTGTGCAGCCGCAGCTCGGCGAGCCTCGGCACGTCCCCCCGGGCCAGGGCCTCGGCCGGGTCCTCCGCGTCGCAGACGGGCAGCAGCGCCGGGAAGTAGCGCACGTTCTCCTCGAACAGGTCGAACACCGTGGTGATCCAGCGCTCGCCGAACCACACGCGGGGGCGTACGCCCTGGGCCTTGATCTCCTCCGGCCGGGTGTCGGTCGCCTGCTGGAACAGCGGGATGCGGGTCTCCCGCCACAGCTCCCGGCCGAAGAGCAGCGGCGAGTTCGCCCCCAGGGCCACCTGGATGCCGGCGATCACCTGCGCGGCGTTCCAGTAGTCGGCGAACTGGGCCGGGCTGACCTGGAGGTGGAACTGGGTGCTCGTGCAGGCCGCCTCCGGGGTGATGGTGTCGGCGGTGACCGCGAGCCGTTCCACGCCGTTGATCGCGATCCGCAGGTCCTCGCCGCGGGCGGCGAAGATCTGCTCGTTGAGCAGCGCGTAGCGCGGGTTGGCCGACAGCGTCTCGGCGGTCAGGTGCTCCGGCCGCAGCGTCGGCAGGACGCCGATCATCACCATGTGCGCGCCCACGTCCCGCGCCTTGCTCTCGGCGGCGTTGAGGCTGGCCCGCACGGACTCCTCGAACTCGCGGGTGCCGGTGCCGGCCAGCCGGCGCGGCGCCACGTTGATCTCGACGTTGAACTGGCCCAGCTCCGTCTGGAAAGCCGGGTCGGCGATGGCGGCCAGCACGTCGGCGTTGCGCATGGTCGGCATCGAGTCGTCGTCGACCAGGTTCAGCTCGATCTCCAGCCCGGTCATCGGCCGTTCGACGTCGAACCGGGACTCCCGGAGCATCTCGGCGAAGACGTCCAGACACCGCCGTACCTTCTCGCGATAGCGGGCCCGGTCCTCGCGACTGAAGGTCCGTACGCCGACGTCCTCGCCCATGGTCACCGCCCTGTCACCGTTGGTTCCCCTAACCTCGCACGCCCAGGGCGGGCCGGGGAAGACCCGAAGCTTCTTGTACGTACCCAGCTCGGGCCCGCGTGATCCCTGTCGCCTCCGCCCGTCGTGCCGTCGGCGCGGCCGGCGGGGTGGCTAGCATGTGCGGCAACCGGTGGGGGAGTGACGATGCGCGAGAAGATCACCAGGCTCTTCGTGGCGGCGGCGATCGCCGAGGCCTGCTCCTGGCTGGCCCTGCTGATCGGCATGGCCGTCAAGTACGGCCCCCCGGGCAACGAGATCGGCGTGCAGATCTTCGGCCCGATCCACGGCGCGCTCTTCGTCGCGTACGGCCTGCTGGTCCTCGCGATGGCCCGGCTGCACCGGTGGCGGCCCTGGCCCACCCTCGTGGCCCTCGCCTGCGCCGTACCGCCGTTCGCCACCCTGGTCTTCGAGCGCTGGGCCGCCCGGCGGGGGATGCTGCGCACCGCGGGCGAGCCGGACCGGCCGCTGACCCCCGTCGGCTGACCGGTCAGCCGGCGAGGAAGTCGGCCAGCGCGGCGCCGAGCTGCTCCGGGGCCTCCTCGGCCATGTGGTGGCCCGAGTCGATCGCGGCCACCCGCACGTCGTCGGCCCAGTCCCGCCAGATCGCCGCCGGGTCGCCGTACAGGTCGACCATGTCGTCCCGCTCCGACCAGCAGAACAGCACCGGGCAGGCGATCCGCCGCCCGACGGCCCGGTCGGCGTCGTCGGCCGCCCGGTCCGGGCCGAGCCCGGCCCGGTAGTCCTCGCACATCGCGTGCACCGTCGCCGGGTCGTGGATGGCCCGGCGGTAGTCGGCGTACGCCTCCTCGCCCATGACCGCCGGCGACCCGCCGTACCAGGCGTCCGGGTCGGCGGTGATCACCCGCTCCGCCGGCTTGTCCGACTGGCCGAGGAAGAACCAGTGCCACCAGCGGGCCGCGAACCGGGCGTCGGCGCGCGCCAGGGCCTCGCCGATCGGCACCCCGTCGAGCACGCCCAGCCGGCTGACCCGCTCCGGGTGGTCCAGCGCCGTGCGCATCGCCACGTAGCAGCCCCGGTCGTGCCCGACCACGGCCGCGCGGTCGTGGCCGAGCGCGTCGAGCAGGCCGACCACGTCGCGGGCCATCGCCCGCTTGGCGTACGTGGTGTGCCCCGGGTCGCTCGGCGGCTTCGACGAGCCGCCGTAACCGCGCAGGTCCGGGCAGATGACGGTGTGCTCGCGGGCGAGCAGCGGCGCGACCCGGTGCCAGGTCGCGTGGGTGCGCGGATGGCCGTGCAGCAGCACCACGGGTGGCCCCGAGCCGCCGTGGCGTACCCGCAGTTGGACCTCGCCGACGTCGATCCGCTCCAGCGTGAATCCCTCGAACATGTCCGCCACGGTGCCCGCGGGCGCGCCGCCGGAAACCGCGCCGGCCGTCAGGTCAGCGCGGACCAGGCCAGCACGCCGGCGACCAGCAGCGCGCCCACCACCGCCTGGAGCAGCAGCGGCGGCCCGAGGTGCGACCACAGGGTGGCGGTACGCGGGGTGAGCAGCTGGCCCGTCGTCAGGTTCACGATCCGCTCGATCTTCGGCGGCAGGTCCGGGTCGCCCTGCGGGCGCAACGTGAGCTGCACGTGGTCCGCCGGGTGCAGGGCGCTCTGCGGCAGGTGCCCGTGCAGCTCGACCTCGCAGAGCCGCCCGGTGGCGTCGCGCAGCCGCACCGGGGTGACCAGGTATTCCGGGCCCTTCTTCAGGTCCTTGAACCGCCGACGGGCGGCGCCGGAGCCGGCGGAGAACAGGGAGCGGGCCACCGCCATCAGCAGGCCGGCGATGCCGGCCGCCACGAGCACCGCGACCAGCACCGGCTGGCCGATGCGCACCTCGCGCGGGTAGCCGTCCAGCAGCCGGACGATCCGCCCCGTGACGATCCGGCCGGTCGGATGGACGATCCGCCGGATGTGCAGGTCGCTGTCCATCTCCACCACCCAGAGTCCGGTTGCGTTCACTCATGGTATCGGTCGTCCGGGTTGAACGACATGAATGAAATGCGGTCACGCGCTCGCGGCGGCCAGGTGACAACCGCAGCGGCACGGGTAAGCGGGGGGCCGAGCTGGAAAGGGGTCGAGCATGCAGCTGTCCTTCCTGCGCACGCTCTACGACCGGCCGGGGCCGTGGGTCTCGGTGTACCTGGACGCCTCCGCCAACACCGAGGACGCCCACCCGGCGCTCGATCTGCGCTGGCGCGCCCTGCGTGACCAACTTCAACAGCAGCGCGCCGACGTGGACACCATCGACGCCGTCGAACGCGTCGTGCGGGGGCACGATCCGATGCCCGGCGGCTACGGGCTGGCGATCTTCGGCGCCCGGGGCCGGGTGGTGCTGTCGGAGTACCTCTCCGCCCCGCCGCTGCGGGACCTCGCCGCGTACACCTCGTTGCCGCACGTGATGCCCATGCTGGCGCAACGCGGCGAGCAGGTGGCCTGGGTGCGCGTGCTGGCCGACCGGACCGGCGCCGACGCCATGGCGATCAGCGCCGGCGGCGTGCCACGCCGGGCCCACGTGAGCGGCCGGGAGGACTTCCAGCTGCGCCGGGTGCAGCCCGGCGGCTGGTCGCAGTCGCACCACCAGCGGGCCGCCATGGAGGCCTGGCACCACAACGCGGGCGACGTCACCGCCGCCACGGTGGAGCTGGCCGAGAAGGTCGGCGCGGAGGTGGTGGTGGTCGCCGGCGATGTACGCGCCACCGGCGTGATCGCCGCCCAGATGCCCGAACGCTGGCAGGACCTGATGGTGCGCACCGACGCCGGGTCCCGGGGCGGCGGCGCCGACCAGAGCCTGCTCGACGACCTCACCGTGCAGACCATCGCCGAGGTGGCCGACCAGCGGATCACCGCCGTGCTGGACCGGTTCGGCATGCAGGAGGACGTCGGCGCCGGGCTGGACGCCGTGGTGTCCGCCCTGCAACGCAACCAGGTCGAGACGATGCTCATCGTCGACGACCCGTCCGCCACCGGGGAACTCTGGATCGGGCCGGACCCGACCGAGATCGCCACCGACCCGGGGCAGCTCGCCGCCATGTCCGTACGCGACCCGGAGAAGGTCCGCGCCGACGCCGCCCTCGTACGCGCGCTGGTCGGCACCGACGCCGCGCTGACCGTGCTGGGCCCGGACGAGGCGCCGGAGCTGACCGACGGCGTCGGCGCGGTGCTGCGCTACGTCGACGCCGGCACGCCGGGGCGTGGCGATGGCTGAGCGTACGGTGGCCGACCTGCTGGTCGAGCGACTGCGCGCCTGGCGGGTGCCGCGGGTCTTCGGCTACCCCGGGGAGGCCATCGCCACGGTGGTCGAGGCGTTGGACGCCTCGGGCGGGGACCCGGCGTTCGTGCCGGCCCGGCACGAGGAGACCGCCTCCTACATGGCCACCGGGCACGCCAAGTTCACCGGGGGGATCGGCGTCTGCCTGGCCACCCAGGGGCCGAGCGCCGTGCAACTGCTCAACGGCCTCTACGACGCCAAGCTGGACAGCAAGCCGGTGGTGGCGATCGTCGGCGAGGACGTCTCCGGCCCGCTCGGCGGCGCCCACCAGGAGATCGGCCTGAGCCGGCTGTTCGCCGACGTGTGCAACCAGTTCGTCCGGTACGGCCGCACGCCCGACGGGGTGCCGGCCCTGCTCGACCAGGCGTTCCGCACGGCCGCCGCCACCCGCAGCCCGGTCTGCGTGGTGCTGCCGCGACAGTTGCAGGAGGCCACCGTGCCCGACCTGCAGTCCCACGCGGCCGGGGTGCTCTCGGCGACGCCGGGCGAGCCGCTGGCCCGGGTCCTGCCGCACGACGCCGACCTGGACGCGGCCGCCCAGCTGCTCGCCAACGGCCGGCGTAGCGCGATCCTGGTCGGCCAGGGCGGCCGGGGCGCGGCCGGAGAGATCGTCGCCCTCGCCGACCGGCTCGGCGCCGGGTTGGCGGCCTCGCTGCTGGGCAAGCCGGTGCTCGACGAGCGGCTGCCCTTCCACGCCGGCGTGCTCGGCGAGGTCGGCACCCCGGCCGCCGCCGAGCTGATGGGCGGCTGCGACACGCTGCTGCTCATCGGCACGAACGATCCGTGGACGGACTACTTCCCGATGCCGGGGCAGGCCCGCACGGTGCAGATCGACATCGACGGCCGCCGGATCGGCACCCGCTACCCGGTGGACGTGCCGCTCGTGGGCGACGCCCAGGAGACGCTGCGGGCGTTGCTGGCCCGGGTGCCCGACCGGCCGAACGCCCGGTGGCGGGAGACCGTCGAGGGCTCGGTCGGCCGGTGGCGGGCCGAGCGGGCCGACCGGGCCGCCGCCCCCGCCGAGCCGGTGAACCCGCAGCTCGTGCTGCACGAACTCTCCACCCGGGTCCCGCCGCGCGGGGCGGTGGCGGTGGACGTCGGATCGGTCATGTACTGGTACGCCCGGCACCTGGAGCTGCCGCCGGGCGTCAACGCGCAGCTCTGCGGCACGCTCGGCACGGTGGGCTGCGCCCTGCCGTACGCCGTGGCGGCCAAGCTCGCCGCCCCGGACCAGCCGGTGGTCGCCCTGCTCGGCGACGGCGCGATGCAGCTCAACGGGCTGGCCGAGCTGATCACCGTGGCACACCACTGGCGGGAGTGGCGCGATCCCCGCCTGGTGGTGCTGGTGCTGAACAACCGGGACCTGTCCGGCACGGGCGGCGGTCGTACGTCGACCGACCCGACGCGCCGCCGGCCCGACGTGCCGTACGCCGGCTGGGCGCGCCTGCTCGGCCTGCACGGGGTGCGGGTCGACCGGCCCGAGCTGGTGGGGGCGGCCTGGGACGAGGCGCTGGCGGCCGACCGGCCCTGCGTACTGGAGGCGGTGGTCGACCCGTCGGTGCCGCTGGCGCCGCCCGAGCCCGCGTTCGCGGACCTGCGCGAGGTGTTCGCCGACGGTGACGCCGCCCGGCGGGTACGCGACCGGATGCTCGCCGCCGGGGTGGCCGTGGAGGTCGACGACCTCGTTTAGCGCCCCACCCGACGGGCACTGAGGACGGGCAGTACGACGCTGGAGGTCACCTTGTCAGAAGCCCCGGACCGCCGGTACGGCCCCGCGCCCCTGCCGCAGCCTCGTGGGCCGGTGTCGGCGGCGCTGCTGGACGCGCTGCGGCGGGCGCCGCACGACCTTCCGGCGGGGCTCGGCGCCGCGCTCGACCCGGCCGGGCCGCTCACCGACGAGGACCTCCAGCTCACCCTCTTCTGCTGCTACGAGCTGCACTACCGGGGCTGGCAGGGCGTCGACGACGACTGGGAGTGGCAGCCGTCTCTGCTCGCGCTGCGCGCGTACGCCGAACGGCACTTCGAGGCGGCGGTGCGCGCGCTGGTGGGGCCCCTGCCGGCGGCGCTGCCCGGCGGGGTGCCGGCGGCCCTGGCCGACGTGGTCGCCGCCGACGACGGGCCGTCACTCGCCGGCCACCTGCAACGCCGGGCGTCGCTGGCCCAGTTCCGGGAGTTCGTCACGCACCGCTCGATCTACCACCTGCGCGAGGCCGACCCGCACAGCTGGGCCCTGCCGCGCCTCGGCGGACCGGCGAAGGCCGCCCTGGTGGAGATCCAGATGGACGAGTACGGCAACGGGCGGCTGGACCGGATGCACGCCGAGCTGTTCCGGGTCACCCTGGCCGAGCTGGGGCTGGACACCGGCTACGCCGCCCACCTGGACGCCGTGCCGGCGGTCACCCTGGCCACCAACAACCTCATGTCGCTGTTCGGGTTGCACCGGCGGCTGCGCGGGGCGCTGGTGGGGCACCTAGCCGCCTACGAGATGACCTCCTCGCTGCCGAACCGCCGGTACGGCAACGGGCTGCGCCGCCTGGGGCTGGGCGAGGCGGCCACGCGCTTCTACGACGAGCACGTCGAGGCCGACGCGGTGCACGAGCAGATCGCCGCGTACGACCTGTGCGGTGGGCTGGTCCGGGTGGAGCCGGCGCTCGCCCCGGACGTCCTCTTCGGCGCCGCCGCCGCGCTGGCGGTGGACCGGCTCTTCGCCGCGCACCTACTGGACGCCTGGACCGCCGGCCGCACCTCCCTGCGCACCACCGCCGCACCGATCCGCATCGACCTGCGCGACCGCCCGCGCCCCGGCGGCCGACCCGCCGCCGTCGCCTGACCCACCCGGCTTCACCCCGCCCGGCAGGGCAGGGCGGGTCAGGGGTTTTCGCGGGTGGGGGCGGCGCGGAAGTTGACGGCCTTGTGGGTGCCGTCGCAGAACGGCTTGAGCGCCGACTTCCCGCAGCGGCACAGGGCCACCGTGCCCCGCCGCGCGTCGATGGTCTCCCCGTCGGGGGTGACCAGGGCGAAGTCGCCCCGGACCAGCAGTGGCCCGTCCTGGTAGGGGGTGATGGTGGCCGCCGCGGGAGTGTCGTCGTCGGTGTGCATGGGCGCTGAAGTGCCCCTTGCTCCGGCACTGAAACCCCTGCTCACCGGCGTGCCGTCGCGGTGGGTGACCGGCGTCGTCACCCGGTTCGGCGGCTCGGCGGCTGCCCGCCCGGGATCTTCTGATTGCTCCCGCCCGGTGGGGGATGCCCCGTTTGAACCCCATCGGGACGGGAAGCCGGGCCGCGTGGTGAGCGAACGAGGCAAGGTGGAGCCGGGGCCCAAGGTGCGCAAGGGGCTCACGGCCGACGGGGCCGGGCTGGCGGGCGACCGGGTCGTGGCCGCCGGCAGCGCCGCGCGGGTCCTGGTGGCCGCCACCGCGCGGGCGCTGCGCGGCACCGACTGCGCCGACCTCGGGCACCCGGGACACCCGGGGCCGCTGTCACGGTTCGTCGGCACGCCCGAACCGGTGCGCCGGGCGGCGGTGATCCGGGCGGCCGGCCGGGTGGCGCTCACCCCCGGACAGACCGCCGAGGTCGACGCGGGCCGGGTCGCCCGCTGGTTCGCCGAGCAGTACCCGCGCCGCCGCTACCCGGGTGTCCTGATCGGCTCCCCGCACGGCGCGGCCGCGCACCTGGCGATGGCGCTCGGCGTGCCCTGGCTGCCGGCCGGGTTCGAGATGACCGTGCACTGGGCGCAGGGCGCCGTCGACCGGCCGCAGGCCGCCCTGGACCACGGTGCCGCGCTCACCGCCCGTCTCCTCGGCGGCAACGCCGACCTGCACGTCCGCCAGGTGCACTGCCCCGCGAGCCGGGGCGCGCTGGCCGGCGCCACGGTGTCGCTGGCGGCCCGGTGGCGGTCCCTGCCGGCCGCGTACGCGCGGTTCCTGGCCGACCGGCTGGAGCCCGGCGCACCGGTGCTGCTGCTGCGCGACGCCCGCACCTGGCCGGTCTTCGACTCCGCCCCGGGGCACAGCTTCCAGGTCGGCTGCCCGGGCAGCGGCCTCGACCCGGTCGACTTCCACCCGGACAGCCACGCCCTGCGCCAGGTGCTCCGCTCGGCCGGCGGGGACGGCGCGCACTGGCAGCCGCCGGAGGTCGCCTCACCGCCGGAGCCGGCGGAACACGGCGTGGAGTCCGGTTTCGAGGCCGGCGTCCAGGAGTGGACCGGCGGGCACGGGCATCCCCTGCACCGGGTCCTCGTGCCGCGGCCGGAGGCGCTCAGCGCCGCGACCGCCGACCTGTACCGGCGCTGGCTGCGCGCGGCCGGCAAGACCGGCGACCGGCTGGTGGTGGAGTGCGGCCGGCTGCTCGACCCGTGGCAGGTGGTGCGGGCCGGGATGGTGCCGTACTGGTGCGAGAACGCCACCCGGCGCAGCGTGGAGGCGGCGGAGTGGTGGCTCGCCGGGAGCGAGCCGTTCAGCTCGGTGGACGTGCTGCCCGAGCCGCCCGGCCTGCGGTCGCCGGCGTTGGCCGGGCTGCCCCAGTGGCTGGCCGTCGCCGGCTTCGGGCGCCGCCGGCGGGCGCTGGACCGCACCACGGCGCGCGGCTACCCGGTCACCTCGGTGCCCACCCGTCGGGCGACGGAGGTGCTGCGGGCGCAGCCGTACGACCTGCCGACGCCGCCGCCGATGACCGTCCCCGAGGCCCTCGCGGCGTTGCGCGACGGCGGCTCCCACCAGGGGTTACTCGTCTGTTGAGTCGGCCCTTTCGAAACATCCTCGCGAACCCCGGGTCCCGTGATTGAGTACCTACGGAGCGGGAACACCGCTGGCTGCGACGGCCTGATCACGCCGTCCGGCGTGGCGCCGTCGCCCGCTGACATCCCAGTCATGTGACCCATTTTCCGGCCCGGGCGTGGTGCGACCACGCGCGCGCACGACCGGTTTCCTGAATCCGGGCGGGGGACCTTCCTGAGGGAGGCGCGGATGTTCGGACAGACCACCACGACCACACCACCTCCGACCGATCGGGGCCTGGAGGACCTCGACGCGGCCGCACTGGCGTACGCGGCGCGGATCGCGGGCCTACCGCCCGAACGACGCCAGGAGGCGCGTGACGACCTCGTCCGGTTCGCCCTGCCGTTCGCGGGCCGGCTGGCCCGCCGCTACCGGGGGCGGGGCGAGCCGTTGGAGGACCTGGAGCAGGTCGCCCGGCTCGGCCTGGTCAACGCCGTCGACCGGTACGACCCGGAGCGGGGCTCCTTCACCGCGTACGCGGCCATCACCATCGTCGGCGAGATCAAGCGGCACTTCCGCGACCGCACCTGGGGCGTGCACGTGCCGCGCCGGCTGCGCGACCTGATCCTGGAGGTCGGGCAGGCCACCTCCGCGCTGACCAGCGAGCTGTCCCGGGCCCCGACGGTCGCCGAGCTGGCGGAACGGCTGGAGACCCCGCAGGAGGAGATCCTCGCCGCGCTGGAGTCGGCCGCCGGCTACAGCCCTGCCTCGCTGAACGCCCCCGTCGGCGGGGAGAGCTCGGCGGAGTTCGGCGACCTGGTCGGCGAGTCCGACAACGCGTTGGAGTCCGTCGACGACCGGGTGACGGTCAGCGGGCTGCTGCACCGGCTGCCCTGGCGGGAGCGGCGCATCCTGGCCATGCGTTTCTACGGCAACCAGACCCAGGCGGAGATCGCCGCCCGCTTCGGCATCTCCCAGATGCACGTCTCCCGGCTGCTGTCGCGGGCGCTGACCTGGCTGCGTCAGGCGATGCTGGCCGACGCCCCGCCGCCGTGGCAGAACGGGACCGCCGAGTCGTCCGAGCCGGCGAAGACCAGGATCTCGGTGCGGCACAACGGCGACCGGGTGGTCGTGGAGGTCGGCGGGGAGGTCGACCGCGACGGCGCGGACCAGCTCCGCCGGGCGATGCTGGAGGCGGTGACCGGGCAGCCCGCCGAGGTGGTGGTCGACCTGGTGGGCGCCGGTGGCTTCGACGCCGGCGGCATCGCCGCGCTGATGGCGGGCCGCGAGGCCGCCGCCCGCACCGGGGTGCCGCTGCGGCTGACCCGCGTCCAGCCGGCCGTGCGCCGCTCACTCACGGCGGCCGGCCTGGCGGCGGCCCGCGAGGGCTGACCACGTCGCGCAGAGGGCCGGCACCCCCCCGGGGTGCCGGCCCTCTCGCGTACGCCCGCTCAGCGCTCGGGCGTGTCGCCGGGCCCGCGCGGATGCCGCCAGCGTTCCCTGGCCGGCGGCTCCCGGTCGGCGCCGGGGCGGGTCTCCTCCGGCTCGTCGGTCTGCTCGAAGCTGGGCCGCCGGATGTCGTTCGGCTCGGGGACGTCCACGGGTCGGGCCCCGGACTGCGCCGCGGGCTGGTACTCGGTGGCCTCCCGCGCGCCGTGCGCCCCCTCGGCGGCCGGCGCCTCGGGCGCGTGCTTCTCGCGGCGCAGCTCGTCGCGGAAGTCCTGCGGCGGCTTCGTGGTGCGCTGGGGCAGGTCCCGGCCGAGATCGGCGACGAGCGGGCCGTACTTGGCGTCGAAGGCGGGCCGCTCCGAGCGGATGCGGGGCATCCGGTCGAAGTTGCGCAGCGGCGGCGGGCAGGTGGTGGCCCACTCCAGCGAGTTGCCGAAGCCCCACGGGTCGTCGACGTTCACCATCGCCCCGTAGCGCCAGGACTTCCAGGCGTTCCAGATGAAGAAGAGCGTGGACGCGCCGAGCACGAACGCGGAGATGCTGGAGATGGTGTTCAGCGCGGTGAACCCGTCGCTGGGCAGGTAGTCGGCGTACCGGCGGGGCATGCCCTCGTTGCCCAGCCAGTGCTGGACGAGGAAGGTGCCGTGGAAGCCGAGGAACATGGTCCAGAAGTGGGCCTTGCCGAGCCGGTCGTCGAGCAGCCGCCCGGTCATCTTCGGCCACCAGAAGTAGAAGCCGCCGAAGAGTGCGAAGACCACCGTGCCGAACAGCACGTAGTGGAAGTGCCCCACGACGAAGTACGTGTCGTGGGTGTGCCAGTCGGCCGGCGGGCTGGCCAGCAGCACCCCGGTGAGGCCGCCGAAGAGGAAGGTGACCAGGAAGCCGATCGCGAAGAGCATCGGCGTCTCGAAGGTGATCTGCCCCTTCCACATGGTGCCGATCCAGTTGAAGAACTTCACCCCGGTGGGCACCGCGATCAGGTAGCTCAGGATGCTGAAGAACGGCAGCAGCACCTGGCCGGTGGCGAACATGTGGTGGGCCCACACGGTCATCGACAGCACGGTGATCGCGATGGTGGCCAGCACGAGGCCGGTGTATCCGAAGATCGGCTTGCGGGAGAAGACCGGGATGATCTCGGTGATGATGCCGAAGAACGGAATCGCGATGATGTAGACCTCGGGATGGCCGAAGAACCAGAACAGGTGCTGGTAGAGCATCGGGCCGGCGGTGCTCGGGTCGTACACGTGGGCGTTGAACAGCCGGTCCGCCGCGAGCGCCAGCAGCGCGGCGGCGAGCAGCGGGAACACCAGGATCACCAGCACGCTGGTGAAGAGCATGTTCCAGGTGAAGATCGGCATCCGGAACATGGTCATGCCCGGCGCGCGCAGGGTGAGGATCGTGGTGATCAGGTTGACGGCGCCGAGGATGGTGCCCAGCCCCGAGATCACCAGGCCGATCACCCACATGTTGGCGCCGACGCCGGGGGAGTGCTCCTGGCTGCTCAGCGGCGAGTACGCGGTCCAGCCGAAGTCGGCGGAGCCGCCCGGGGTGAGGAATCCCCCGAGCACCATCAGGCCGCCGAACAGGTAGAGCCAGTACGCGAGGGCGTTGAGCCGGGGGAACGACACGTCGGGGGCGCCGATCTGGATCGGCACGATGTAGTTGGCGAACCCGAACGCCGCCGGCGTGGCGAAGAGCAGCAGCATGACCGCGCCGTGCGAGGTGAAGAGCTGGTTGTACTGCTCGGCGGAGAGGAACTGCAAGTTGGGCCGGGCCAGTTCGGCGCGCATCAGCATCGCCTGGATCCCGGCGACCAGGAAGAAGCCGAACGAGGTCAGCAGGTAGAGCAGGCCGATCTGCTTGTGGTCGGTGGTGGCCAGGAACCGGGTCAGTTTGCCGCCGGGGAGCGCCTTGCGCAGCGGCCCGGGGTAGCCACCGAAGCGTGCCGGTGCCAGGATCGCCGGTCCCCGGTCGCGTGGTTCCGTGGTTACCCGCTTGGGCATGTGACTCTCACCCCGCCAGACGACAGATAGGACGGCGCGGCTACCCGCCCCGCATCCCCATGAAACCAGGCGACAGGGGTTATTCAGGCGAGAGTGGTAAATTCTGTCAATTCGCGGGCAGGATGGCCCAGACGACCTTTCCGTCGCCAGCCGGCGCGCTGCCCCACCGCTGAGCAGTCTCGCGGACGAGCATCAGCCCCCGGCCGCCCTCGGCCCGCAGGTCGGCGGCGCCGGCCCGGACCGAGGTCCGGCTGCCGTCCGCGACGGCCAGGTGCAGGTACGGCCGGCGCAGGGTCAGCGTCACCTGCATCGGCGTGCCGGCGTGCCGGACCACGTTGCCGACCAGCTCGCTGAGCACCAGCGACGCCGGCCCGACGGCCTCCGGCAGGTTCCAGCGGGCGCACGCGTCGGTGACCAACTCCCGCGCCCGCCGGCAGGCCTCGGCCACCGGTTCGAGCCGGGCGCGCAGCCGGGGCGCCGCCGCCGCGTTCGCCACCCGGGTCGCCTCGTCGCAGTCGCGCCGCACGGGCACCACCCGGCAGGCGGTCGACTGGGCCAGCCAGGTCGCCGCCTCGGGCGGTGGGGCGCACAGCACGACGGGCACCGCCGGCCAGTCGGCCGCCCGACGGGCGGTCGCGGCGAAGACCGAGAGGGCGAGCCGGTCACGGACGGTGACGTCGGTGAGGTCGACCACGAGGGCGTCGGGCTGGCTGGCGAGGCAGTCGTCGAGCACGTCCCGCACCGTGCGCATGGTGTCGACGCCGAGGTCGCCATGGAGGCGTACGACGGTCACTGGCGACTCGTCATGCACCTCGCAGGTGATCCGGCTCGGCATCGTGCCCTCGTTTCGCATCGTCGGGTGATCTGCGAACTACCCGGCCACGCGTTGGGTCAAACCGAACCGGCCGGGGCCCGCCGCCCCGGCCGGTCACGATGCGTCACCGGCGGGTCCGGTCCCGCGTGGTCAGGATGCCGAGTGCGATCATGCCCAGGCCCAGGAACAGGTGCAGCCAGTTGTCGGCGTTGTTGACCGGGATGAAGTTGGCCGCGCTGTCGTGGTCGATCACCAGGCCGTAGAGCCAGAGCACCAGGTAGATCGCGCCGCCGCCGACCAGGTACGTCCGCGCGCCCGTGACGGTGCGGGCCAGCAGCAGCCCGGCCACCCCGAAGAGCAGGTGGACGATGTTGTGCAGCACCGAGACCTGGAACAGGCCGAGCAGCTTGGATTCGGAGTCGTGCCCGGCGAAGCGCAGGTCGCCGAAGTTGCTGGTGATGCCCGGCACGAAGCCGAGCACGCCGACCAGGAGGAAGACCACCGCCACGGCGGTGGCGGCCCGCCGGACGGGAGCCCTGCCGTCGGCCGGGTTGTGCCGGGCGCGAGAGCGCGCCATGGGACCGGTCACCGCCGTCTCCTCACTGTGCGAGAACGCTGAGTGGATCGCGCCTTCCCGCTGCTCCCACCGTCAAACCCCGCCGCCGGGGGAACGCCCCGATCCACGCGATCCGGGCGCCGGCACGCGACCGGGGCCGGCCCACCGTGACGGCGGGCCGGCCCCGGGGCGCGGATCGATCGCCGGTCAGGCCGGTTGCAGGCGCGGGGCGGCGGCGAGCTGGCGGACCCGCTCGTAGAGGCCCACGTACTTCTCGGCCATCACCGCGGGGGTGAAGCGGACGGCGGCCTCCCGCCGGCACTCGTCCGGATCCAGCAGGCCGGCGGCCATCAGCAGGTCGCCCAGCTCCTCCTCGTCGGAGGTGAGCAGGCCGGTGCGGCCGTGCTCGATCAGCTCGGGCAGGCAGCCCCGGGCGGTGGCCACCACCGGGGTGCCCAGGGCCAGCGACTCGACCACCGCCGTGCCGCCCGGCTCCTCCCAGCGCAGCGGGAACAGCGAGGCCCGGGCGCCGGCCAGCAGGTCGTCGCGTTCCTGCCCGGCCACGGTGCCCACCCAGCGGACCAGGTCACCGTCGACGTGCGGCGCCACCTCGTCGTAGAAGAACCGGACGTCCGGGTTCTGCCGGGCCTCGTCCCCGGCGGCGGCCAGGTCCTCCGGCCGGTGGTACGGGCCGACGGGCCCGGCGAGCACCAGCGGCACCCCCACCCGCCGGGCGAGGCGCGCGCCCACGTCCTGGCCCTTGCCCGGGTTGATCCGGCCCAGGATGATCAGGTAGTCGCCCTTCTCCGCCCGGGGCCGACGGTCCGCGTCGACGGCGAGCGGGGTGGACAGGTGCACGTGGCCCACCGAGTGCTCCCGCAACGCCCGGGGCGCGCGGGCCAGCTGCGAGGCGGACACCCCGTTGACCCGGACCCGGTCGCCGCCGTCGACGTTGCCGTAGAGCGCCGGGTGCTTGGCCAGGTCCCAGTGCAGCGTGTGCAGGGCCGGCGGGGCGTCCGGGCCCATCGCGGCGAGCGTCGCCAGGCCGACCGCCTCCACGTGGTCGTGCACCAGGTCGATGTCGTCGCGCGAGTGCAACGCGCGCACCACGCCGTTCAGGTGCGCCTGGGAGATGCCGCAGACCTGGTTGTACGGCCGTTGCAGGGCGTGGAACTGCCCGTCGGGGAAGACGGAGAACTTCTCGTCGACCGGCAGCGTGCTGCTGTCGACCGACGCGAGCACCACCCGTACGCCGAGACGGCGCAGCTCCGGCACCAGCGTCGCGATCACGTTCTCGATGCCGCCGTAGCCGGGCGGCGGCACGGACAGCCACGGACCGGCGTTCATCAGGACGGTGAGGCTCATGCGGGATTCCTTCCCTCGGCGGGGGCCTGGGCCGTCCGCGCCCGGTCGTTCGCGGTCACGGGGGGTCGCGTGGTCACGCCGCGGCGACCCGTCGGCGGGGGATCCGGTGCCGCAGCTCGGCCAGGGGCGGCCGCTCCTCGACGGAGACGTCGCTGACGACGATCTCCCGGTCCAGGTTCGGCAGGGCGTCGGAGCCGCCGCGCCGGAACTGGGTCAGCAGGGCGGCGGGCAGCGCGCCCGGTGCCGCCCAGCCGCGCCGCTGCAACCGCGACCAGGCGGTGAGCATGATCTGGGCCGACATCCGGCCCAGCGCGGCGGTGTCCTGGTGGCGGTGCTTGCGCTCGCCCAGGTCCACCTGGGCCAGCGCGTCCAACCCGACCAGCTCGAGCAGGTCGATGAGCATCGCCGTCTCGACCCCGTAGCCGGAGACGAACGGCACCCGCTCCAGCACCTCCCGGCGGCCGGCGTACTCACCGGCGAGGGGCTGCACGAAGCCCGCCAGCTCGGGCCAGAACAGGTTCAGCATCGGCCGGGCCATCAGCTCCGTCACCCGCCCGCCGCCGTCGGCCTCCACGCTCGACGCCCCGACCAGCGGGCGGTGGTAGAAGCCCTTCACGAAGTCCACCGAGGGATCGGTCAGCAGGGGACCGATCAGCCCGGTCACGAAGTGCGGGCGGAACTCGCGCAGGTCGGCGTCGATGAACGCCACCACGTCGCCCTCGGCCGCGGCCAGCCCCGCCCAGAGCGCGTCGCCCTTGCCGGTCAGCCGAGGCAGGCCCCGGGTCATCGCGTCCTGGCTGACCACCTCCGCGCCGGCGGCGCGGGCCACGCTGGCGGTGCGGTCGGTGGACCGGGAGTCCACCACGATCAGCTCGTCGACCAGGGCCACCCGCTCCATCAGGTGCTCGCGGATCGTCGACACGATCGCGCCGACCGTGGCCTCCTCGTTGCGGGCCGGCAGGACCACGCTGACCCTGCTGTCCCCCTTGGCGCGGATCAGCCGCCGCGCCGGCCAGTCACCCGCCGACGTGGTGCGGTAGGTGGCCCACGCCTCCACCACCGGTGACACCATCGTTTCCGAATTCCGCACAGGCACCCCCAGATCGTGGCGGAAAAACCTTCCCTGTTTTTCCCACTACCGCACTCGCGCTAACCCGCAGCATGCCTAACAGCTTGATCACGGCAGTGACGTGACCGGGTTCCGCCCTGGTGAACGTTTGGTTGCGCGCACGCGGGGGGAGTGCAGTCGCGAACGCGAAACTGTGGCGAAGGGGCTCTTACATGCGCACGTGCCGGGTGGGACTGGTTGGGGCCGGCGGGGTGGCGCAACGCCATGCCCGGGTGTTGGGCGGCTTCGCGGACGTGGAACTGCTCGGGGTGACCGACGTGGTGCCGGAGGCGGCGGCGGAACTGGCGGACGCGCACGGCGCCCGGACCTTCGGCGACGTCGGGGAACTGCTGGCCGCCGGCCCGGACGCGGTCTACGTCTGCGTGCCGCCGTTCGCCCACGGGCCGGCCGAGGAGGCGGTCGTCGCGGCCGGGGTGCCGATGTTCGTCGAGAAGCCGGTCGCCGTCGACCTGGTGACCGCCGAGCGGATCGCCGACCTGGTGGCCGGGCGGGGGCTGCTCACCGGCGTCGGGCACCACTGGCGGTACCTGCCGGTGGTGCAGCAGGCCCGGGAACTGCTCGGCGACCGTCCGGTGCGGATGGTCAGCGGGGCGTGGTGGGACAAGGTGCCCCCGGTGGCCTGGTGGTCGCGGCGGGACCGCTCCGGCGGCCCCGTGGTCGAGCAGGCCGCCCACGTGCTGGACCTCATCCGGTGCCTGGTCGGCGAGGCCACCGAGGTCACCGCGTACGGCAACGGCACCCCGCCGCCCGTCGACGGCGCCGACATCGACTCGGTGACCACCGCGACGCTGCGCTTCGCCGGCGGCGCGGTCGGCACGCTCACCGCCGCCTGCGTGCTCGGCTGGAAGCACCGCGCCGGACTGGAGATACTCGCCGACGGGCTGGCCCTCTCGCTCGGCGAGGACGGCCTGGTCGTGCGCGACGCCGACGGGGAACGCCGCTTCGACGCCGACCCCGAGGCCGCGCGGGTGGCCGTGGACCGGGCCTTCGTCGACGCGGTCCGGGGCGTCGGTGACGACGTCCGCGTCCCGTACGCCGAGGCCCTCCGCACCCAGCGGCTCGCCCTCGCGGTCGCCGACTCCGCCCGCACCGGGCAGACCGTACGGCTGGACACGTCCGTCGCCGCGCCGCTCGCCGCGGGGGTGACCGTCGATGCGTGACCACGTCGTGGTGGTCAGCGGCCCGGGCCGGGTGGAGCTGGTCGAGCAGGACGCCGCCGAGCTGACCGAGGGCACGTTCCGGGTCGAGACGCTGTTCAGCGGCGTCTCCGCGGGCACCGAACTCAGCTTCGTCAAGGGCACCAACCCCTACCTGAACGTCACCTGGAACGCCGACCTCGGGCTCTTCCAGCCGGGCGCGGCCAGCACCCCGTACCCGGTGACCCGGCTGGGCTACATGCAGGTCGGCCGGGTGGTGGAGAGCCGTACGCCCGCCGTCGCCGTGGGCACCGTCGGCGCGATGACGTACGGCCACCGCACCGGCTGGGTCGCCGACCCGGTCGCCGAGCGGTTCGTGCCGCTGCCCGAGGACCTCGACCCGCTGCTCGGCGTCTACGTCGCGCACATGGGGCCGATCTGCGCCAACGGCGTGCTGCACGCCGCCGCCGACCTGCACGGCGCCGACGTGCGGTCGCTGGGCGACGGGGTGCGGGGCCGCCGGGTCGCGGTCGTCGGCAGCGGGGTGGTGGCCCTGCTCACCGCCCTGTTCGCCAAGCGGCACGGCGCCGCCTCGGTGGTGGTGCTCGACCCCACCCCGCAGCGGCGGGCCGTCGCCGAGGCGCTGGGCCTGGAGACCCTCGACCCGGAGGCCGACGACCCGGCGGTGGTGCTCAAGACCCGCTGGGCGCACGGACCTGGCGACCGGGGCGCCGACGTGGTGTTCCAGTGCCGGGGACAGGCGGGGGCGTTGCAGCTCGCGCTGCGCCTGCTGCGCCCCCAGGGCACGGTCGTCGACCTGGCCTTCTACCAGGCCGGCGCGGACGAGGTCCGCTTCGGCGAGGAGTTCCACCACAACGGACTGTCGCTGCGGTGTGCGCAGATCGGCCGGGTGCCGCGCGGGCTCGCCCCCACCTGGGACCGGGAGCGCCTCTCCGCCGAGACGATCGACCTGCTGCGCGCGTACGGGGACGTGATCCGCAAGCACCTCGTCTCGGCGGTGGTGCCGTTCGAGCAGGCCCCGGCCCTGCTGACCGATCTCGCCGAGCGGCGCCGCCAGGAGCTTCAGGTGGTGCTGACCGTCTGAGGTCCCCGCGTCGTCCCCCGGGCGGGTGGCGCGGCCCGATACCGTGCCAGCCATGACCGCCGCCGCTCCCGTGACGACCGCCGACGATCCCGTGCCGACCGCCGCCGGCGGTCCGGGCGCCCGCGTGGACGACCGGCGGGTCGGCCTGGCCGCCCTGCTGCCGTACCTGCGCGCCCACCGCGGCACCCTCGCCGTGGTGGGCGCGCTGTCGCTGGCCGGCGCGGCGGCGTCACTGGCACAACCGCTGCTCACCCGCTCGGTGCTGGACGGGCTCTCCGGCAGCCGATCGGTGGCGGGCCTGGTCGCGGCGCTGGTCGCCCTGGTGCTGGTGGCCGCGGCGATCGGCGGGGTGCGGGACTACCTGCTGCAACGCACCGCGGAAGGGGTCGTGCTGGGCACCCGGCGGCGGCTGGCCGGCCACCTGCTGCGGCTGCCGATCGCCGAGTACGACCGCCGCCGCACCGGCGACCTGCTCTCCCGCGTCGGCTCGGACACCACCCTGCTGCGCGCGGTGGTCACCTCCGGCCTGTTCGAGGTCGTCACCGGCGCCGTGATGGTGCTCGGCGCGGCGGGCGCGATGGTCCTGCTCGACCCGGTGCTGTTCGGGGTGACCCTGCTCGGGGTGGCCGCGGGCATCGCCATCGCCGTCGCCTTCGCCCACCGGGTGCGGGGCCTGGCCCGCGCCGCCCAGGAACGCGTCGGCGAGATGACCTCGGCGGTGGAGCGCGCCATCTCCGCCGCCCGGACGATCCGCGCGGCGCGGGCGGAGCGGCGCGAGGCCGACGCGATCGGCGTCAGCGCCGCGCAGGCGTACGCGGCGGGCCTGCGGGTGGCCCGGGTGCAGGCGTTCGTCGGCCCGGCCAGCAGCGTCACCATCCAGGGGGCGTTCCTGCTGGTCCTCGGGGTGGGCGGGGCGCGGGTGGCGGCGGGCGCGATCACCGTCGGCGACCTGGTCGCCTTCATCATGTTCCTGTTCTTCCTGGTCCTTCCGCTCGGGCAGGCGGTGCACGCCTACACCCAGTTGCAGACCGGGCTGGGCGCGCTCCAGCGCATCGAGGAGATGCTCGCCGTGCCGGTCGAGGGGGCCGCCGACCGGCCCGCGTCCGTCCCGGCCCGGGCGCTGCCCGGCGGGGCTCCGGCATCCGTCGAGTTCGACCGGGTGGGCTTCGGCTACCCCGGCGGCCCGCCGGTGCTGCACGAGGTGAGCTTCACCGTGCCGGCCGGCACCCGTACCGCCCTGGTCGGCCCGTCGGGCGCCGGGAAGTCGACGCTGTTGGCGCTGGTCGAGCGCTTCTACGAGGTCACCGAGGGCGCGCTGCGCATCGACGGGGTCGACGTGCGGGACCTGCCCCGCGACGCGCTGCGCGCCCGGATCGGCTACGTCGAGCAGTCCGCGCCCGTGCTGGCCGGCACGCTGCGGGAGAACCTCCTGATCAGCGCGCCGGAGGCCACCGGGGCCCGGCTGCGCGCGGTGCTCGACGAGGTCAACCTCGGCCACCTCGCCGAGCGCGCCCCCGAGGGGCTGGACGTGCAGGTGGGCGAGGGCGGGGTGCTGCTCTCCGGCGGCGAGCGGCAGCGCCTGGCGATCGCCCGCGCCCTGCTGGCCGGACCGCCGGTGCTGCTGCTCGACGAGCCGACCAGCAACCTCGACGCCCGCAACGAGGCCGCGCTGCGCCGGGCCATCGACGCGGTGGCCGCCCGGCGCACCCTGCTGATCGTGGCGCACCGCCTCTCCACCGTCGTCGACGCCGACCAGATCGTGGTGCTCGACGGCGGCCGGGTGGCGGCCACCGGCACCCACGACGAGCTGACCGGGACCAGCCCGCTCTACCGTGAGCTGGCCACGCACCAGCTCCTGGTGAGCTGAGCGGTACACGCCCGCGACCCGCCCGGCGACGACACCGGCGCGGCGGCGCGCCGGGCGGGCCGCCAACACCGGCTCCGGTCGCGTACCGTTGCCGCTCATGGGTGTGTCGCAACGCTTGAAGACCAGGTTCCGCCGGTTCCTCCAGCGCCCGGGGACGACGGTCGACCTGGGGCCGTTGGAGAAGCTGCTGCCGGCCGTCGAGGCGCGCGAGGACGAGCTGTCGGCGCTCGACGAGGCCGAGCTGACCGAGGCCGCCGGCAAGGCCACGGGCTACGAGGAGATCTGCGCGATCGGCCGCGAGGCCGCCCGCCGCGGCCTCGACCAGCGACCGTACGACGTGCAGCTGCTGGGCGCGATGGCGCTGCTCTCGGGCAAGGTCGCCGAGATGGCCACCGGTGAGGGCAAGACGCTCACCGCGACCATCGCCGCCTACGGGCACGTCCGGCTGGGCAACGGCCCGGTGCACGTGCTCACCGTCAACGACTACCTGGCCCGGCGCGACGCCCTCTGGATGGAGCCGGTCTACAAGCTGCTCGGCCTGAGCGTCGGCTGGGTCAACGAGGCGTCCACCCCGCAGGAGCGGCGCGACGCGTACGCCTGCGACGTCACCTACGTCTCGGTCAGCGAGGCCGGCTTCGACTACCTGCGCGACCAGCTCGTCACGGACGTGGAGCACCGGGTGCAGCCGCCGCTGCGCACGGCGATCGTCGACGAGGCCGACTCGATCCTCATCGACGAGGCCCGGGTGCCGATGGTCCTCGCCGGCTCGGTCGCCGGCGAGCAGGACCCGGTGCACGCCGCCGCCGCGCAGGTGCGGGGCCTGCGCAAGGGCAAGCACTACACGGTGGCCGAGGACGGCCGCAGCGTCGCCTTCACCGCCGCCGGCCTGGCCGCCGTCGAGGCCAAGCTCGGCATCGACCTGTACGACGAGGAGCACGTCGCGCAGCTGTCCGCCGTGAACGTGGCGCTGCACGCGCACGCCCTGCTGCACCGCGACGTCGACTACATCGTCCGCGACGGCTCCGTCGAGCTGATCGACGAGATGCGGGGCCGGGTCGCCCAGCGTCGCCGCTGGCCGGACGGGCTCCAGGCGGCCGTGGAGGCCAAGGAGGGCCTCGACGCCACCGCCGAAGGCGAGGTGCTCGGCACGATCGCCGTGCAGGCGTACATCGCGCTCTACCCCAAGGTGTGCGGCATGACGGCGACCGCGGTGCTGGTCGGCGACCAGCTCCGCGAGTTCTTCGGCCTCGAGGTGGCGGTGATCCCGCCGAACACCCCGTGCGTGCGCGAGGACGAGACGGACCGCATCTACGCCACCCGGGCCGAGAAGGAGGAGGCGCTGGTCGACGAGATCAAGCGCCACCACGAGCGCGGGCGGCCGGTGCTGGTCGGCACCCTGGACGTGAAGGAGTCCGAGGGGCTGGCGGCCGGCCTGAACGCCATCGGGGTGCCCTGCGTGGTGCTCAACGCGAAGAACGACGACGAGGAGGCGACGATCATCGCCGAGGCCGGCGCGTACGGCGCGGTGACCGTCTCCACCCAGATGGCCGGCCGGGGCGTCGACATCCGCCTCGGCGGCAGCGACCAGGCCGACCGGGACCGGGTCGCCGAGCTGGGCGGCCTCTACGTCATCGGCAGCGGCCGGCACGACAGCCGGCGCGTCGACGACCAGCTGCGCGGTCGGGCCGGGCGGCAGGGCGACCCGGGCGGATCGGTCTTCTTCGTCAGCCTGGAGGACGACCTGGTCGCCCGGCACGCCGGCGACGCCGTCCCCGCCTCGCCCCGGATGAACGCCGACGGCCTGGTCACCGACGACCAGGTCGAGTACGCCGTCGAGCACGCCCAGCGGGTCGCCGAGGGCGTCAACCACGAGATCCACCGCAACACCTGGCGCTACAGCGTCGTCATCGAGCAGCAGCGCAAGGCCCTCGCGGAGCGCCGCGAACGGCTGCTGACCAGCGACGTGGCGGCGCTGATGCTGCTGGACCGGGTGCCGGAGAAGGCCGGCGAGATGGACGAGGACCTGCTCGCCCGGGTCGCCCGCTCGATCGCCCTCTACCACCTCGACCGGCTCTGGACGGACCACCTCGCGGAGCTCTCCGAGGTACGCGAGGGCGTGCACCTGCGCGCCCTGGGTCGGCTCGACCCGCTGGACGAGTTCCACCGGGCGGCGGTGCCGGCGTTCAACAACCTGATCCCGGAGATCGAGCGGCGGACGATCGAGACCTTCGAGGAGACCGAGTTCACCGACGACTGGGAGCCGGACGAGGCGAAGCTGGTGCGGCCGAGCGCGACCTGGACGTACCTCGTGCACGACAACCCGTTTGGCTCGGAGCTGGACCGGTTGATCGCCTCGGTGGGGCGGCGGCTCAGCTCCGCGTCGCGCTGACGCCCCCTCCGGCCCCTTCCGGCGCCTTCGGGCGCCGGAAGGGGCCCCCTTTTGCGCCGTTTCGATCCCGGTTTGCGAGGGTAGTAGGCCGGGTCCGAGGAGTCGGGAGAGACCAGACGATGGAACACGTGACGGCGCCGGTCGGCCGTGCGGAAGCACGCGCCGGGACGGTGGGGGCAGTGGAGCGGTGAACCTGGAGATGTGGGACCCGGCGGTGGAGCGGCTCGGTGTCCTGGAGACCGCCGCCCTGCTGCGCGAGCTGACGGCCGCGCTGATCGCGGTCGAGGACTTCGACGAGGCGCTGGACGCGCTGGTGCGTACCGCCCACGAGGCGGTCGCCGGCGTGAGTTGGTGCGGCTTCACCGCGCTGCGCGCCGGCGAACCGGCCGGGGTGGCGGCCTCCGACGCGCGCCTGGCGGGGCTGGACGACCTGCGGCACGGCCCCGACTCGCCGGCGATGGACGCGATCCGGCGGCGGGAGATGATCCTCTCCGACCGGCTGGACCGCGAGGTGCGCTGGCCGTCCTGGACGCCGCGGGCACGGGACCTGGGCGTGCACGGGGTGATCTCCGCGCCGGTCGACGTCGACGAACAGGTGATCGGGGCGATCAACCTGTACGCCGGCCCCGCCGACCTGCTCACCCCGGGGCACCAGCTCACCGCGATGCTGCTCGCCGAGCACGCCGGGCTGCTCCTCGCGGCGGTCCGCGACCGGGCGCGCAAGGCGGCCGAGGCCGGGGAACTGGACCCCTCGGCGCTCGGCGACGGGGTGATCGGGCAGGCGATCGGCGTGATCATGACCCAGCGCGGCTGCCCGGCCGGCGAGGCGCTCGACGTGCTGCGCAGCGCGGCGTCGTCGCTGGACATCCCGCTGCGGGAGGTGGCCGACCGGCTGGTCGCCACCGTGTCGCGTCCCCGGGACAACTGAACCCTCCAGCCCTCCGGGGCCGGGGTGGCGCCGTGCGCCCTGCGTGGCCGGCGTGACGATCGGGACCTGCGTGACGGTGGGGGCCGGTGGGCCGCGTGTCGTTTCGGCGTACGGGCGCCCGGGTAGCACCCTGGACTGGTGACGTGTGCCTACCTGGGGAGGAACCATGCAGAGCCGGCTGCGGGTGCAGGGGCACCCGATCCAACCGATGCTGGTGACGTTCCCGTTCGGGCTCTTCGTGAGCGCGACCGTGTTCGACCTGACCGACGTGCTCGGCGGGCCGGCCTTCCTCGGTGAGGTGGGCTACTGGACGTCCGTGGCCGCCCTGGTCGCCGCCGCGCTGACCGCCGTGGCCGGCATGATCGACCTGTGGGACGTGCCGGTCGACCGGACCCGCCGCACGGCGATCACCTTCAACCTGGTGAACGTGGCGATGGCCGCGCTGTTCCTGATCACCTGCCTCGTCCGCGCGGACGCGCCGCAGCGGGGCGCCTCCGTCGTGCTGCTGCTCACCGAACTGGTGGCCCTGGGCATCGGCGCCGTCGGCGTCGCGCTGGGCGCCCGGCTGGTCCGCCGCTTCGACGCCGGTCGCCGGGCCGAGCCCACCACCTTCGACGCGCTGTCCAGCGCCCCCGACTCCACCGTCGACCTGGCCCACCACCGCCCCTGACCCCCCACCCCACCCGTCCCACCCCGCCTGCCCCGCCCACCCCACCTCGGCCGCCCTGGCGGCGCCGATCATGCAGTTTATGGTGGCCGGTTGAGGCCTGTTCACCCCTTTTGTAAGCACCGCTACTGCATGATCGACGAGTCGGGTCGGGCACGAGGTCGGGCGGGCGCGGGGCGCGGGGCTGGGGGCGGCTAGCGGGGGTGGGACTCGGCGTGGTGGGCGGCGAGGACGTCCGCGCCGAAGTCGCTGGCCGGGCGGCGCAGGACGGTGTGCGCGTGGTTGCCGTCGTCGGTGGTGTTGTCGTACTCGATGAGCAGGTCGTCGCCCTGCACGCGGTAGTAGTGGCGCTGGCCGGGCATCGTCGGGCCGGCCCAGGCGAAGTGCAGCTGCCCGGAGTCCAGCCGGCGCGCCTCCCGGGCCGCCAGCTCGGGTGGAAGCCGGTCCAGGTAGAGCGCCACGAGCTGGTCCAGCAGGGCCCGCCCGGTGGGCCCGAGCCGGTCGGCGGGCACCCCGAGCGGCTCCAGCGGCCCGTCCACCCGGGCACGGGTGGCGCTGATGATGTCCCCGGGCGCCTCGTCGGCGACGATCGCCGCCGTCCGGCCCGCCGGGCCCATCGCGTCGAGCAGGGCGCGGGCCAGGTCCTCCTCCACGCCCAGCGGCCGGGAGACCGGGCGGCTGGCGTACCGGACGGTGGCCGGGTTGGCGCCGAGGAAGATCGGCGCGGGGGAGACCTGGTCGGCCACCACGGTCATGCTCACCGAGAGGTGGTGCCCCTCCAGGCGCCACGCCCAGGCGTCGTCGCGGGCCGGGTCGCCGAAGACGGCCACCCAGTAGTCGCCGCTGTGCCGGCCCCGACGCCATTCCTCGGCCCGGTCCAGCACCTCCTCCAGCGCGACGATGGCCATCGCCTGGGCGTACGCCGGTGGGCTCAGCGCGGTGGCCAGCAGCCGGTGCGCGGCCTTGCGCCCGGCGCGGTCCAGGTCGGCCAGGCAGACCCCGGGCCGGGGTCGCGGCCGGTACTCGAGCCAGCGGCGGGCCGCCTCGTCGTCGAACCGGTGGGCGGCCTGGGCGCGGGCGGGTTCGCCCAGCGCGGCCAGCAGCGCCGTGGCGGCGGTGCGCATCTGTTCGGGCAGCGGATCCTCCACCGACCCTGTATACCGGGCGCGGACCGGATGCGCCGGGCGTCGGCGTCAGCCGGTCGGCGCGGCCAGCAGCGCGAGCATCTCGGGCAGGTCGAAGAAGCGGGCGGTCTCCACCGCCGACGGGTTGCCGTGGTGCGGGTCGGCCCCGGCGGCGAGCAGCGCCCGGACGGCCTCGGCGCTGCTGCGGAAGGTGGCGGCGGCCAGCGCCGTCTGGCCCCGGTCGTTGGTCCGGGAGTGGTCGGCGCCGCGGGCGAGCAGCGCGGCGACGGTCTCGGCATGGGCGTGGTACGCCGCGAGGATCAGCAGGGTGTCGCCCTTGTCGTTGGTCAGGTCGACTGGCAGCCCCGCGTCGACGTAGTCGGCCAGTTCGGCGGTGGCCCCGTCGCGGGCCAGGTCGAACATCCGGTGCGCGAACGCCAGCGTCTCCGCGTCGAGTTCCTCACTCACCGGTCCAGATTAGTCGGACGCCCCCTGGTACGTTGCTCGGCCGGCGTACCGGGGCAGGGGGCGATGGACGACAGGGTGTACGTGGGCAACGCGGGCGTGGACGGGGCGACGAACGCCGGCTGGCTGCTCGGCCACTTCATGCCGGCGGGCGACGCCCGGCACAGTGTCGACGTCGAGGTGAAGTGGGGGGTCCATCCGGCGGGGGAGGCGCGCTCCCGATGGGCCACGCAGGAGCGGCGTACGGCCCTGCTGGTGCTGGTCAGCGGCCGGTTCCGGGTCGAGTTGCCGGACCGGACGGTGGTGCTCGGCGAGCCCGGCGACTACGTGGTGTGGGGGCGGGGCGTGGACCACTCCTGGTACGCCGAGCGCGAGTCGGTCGTGTTGACGGTGCGCTGGCCGTCGATCCCCGGCTACCGGGTGGATCCGCCGGTCCGCCGTTGACGCGTCCCAGCCCCTGGGAAAGCATACTAAACCAATAGGGTTTGCAGCCTATGCTTGGTCGACGCACCGCCGAACCGCGAGGACCGCCATGGCCGACCGACGTCCACCCGACCTGCTCGCCACCGCCCGGCGGTGGGCCGCCGACCCCGCCCGCTGGCCGGTGCCGCTGAGCTTCGACCCGGTCTCCCGCTGGTACGCCCGGCTCGCCCACGAGACCGACCACGAGGTGTGGGCGTTGAGTTGGCTGCCCGGCCAGGGCACCGACCTGCACGACCACGGCGGCTGCGGCGGCGCGTTCCTGGTCGTCTCCGGAGTCCTGACCGAGGAGACGATCGGCGGGGGCGTGCTCCGCCCGCACCGGCTGCCGGCCGGGTCCGGACGTCGCTTCGGCCCGCGGCACGTGCACCTGGTGTCCAACCGGGACGACGAGCCGGCGGTGAGCGTCCACGCCTACCGGCCCGCACTGCGCCGGATGACCAGCTACCGGCTCACCGACGGCCGGCTGCGCGTCGCCGAGGTGGCCGAGGCCGGGGTGGCCTGGTGAGTGCGACGCCGTCGCGCCCGGGCCGCCCGCGATCCCCTGCGCGCCCGCCCCGCGCCGGCGGCCCGCCGTCATACGTGAACCGTCAGCAACCAGTGGAGGGAACGACCATGCCGCAGACCGACGACCCGCACGCGTGTCCGGCCCCGGTGGCGCCGCCGGGCTCCCGGGGCATCGACGAGATCCTGGCCGCCGCCCGGGTGCGGCTGGACCGGCTGGACCCGGAGCGCGCACACCTGGCGTACCGGGGCGGGGCCCTGCTGGTCGACATCCGCCCGGCCGCCCAGCGGGCCGCCCACGGCACCGTGCCCGGCTCGCTGGTGATCGAGCGCAACGTGCTGGATTGGCGGTTCGACCCCCGCTGTCCGGCCCGGCTGCCGCAGGCCGTCGGCTACGACCTGCGGGTGATGGTCATCTGTCAGGAGGGCTACACCTCCTCGCTGGCCGCCGCCGCCCTCCAGGATCTCGGGCTGCGCCACGCCACGGACGTCGTCGGCGGCTTCGTCGCCTGGCGGCTGGCCGGCCTGCCCGTGCTCGGCCCCACCCCGCCGCAGCCCACGTCCACCCCCGCGCCCCCGGTGACCGCCGGTCGGGCGCCGTCCTGACCGTCACGCTCCACCGGGCGTGGCGGCACCGCCGCCCAGGAGGCTCCATGTCCCTCGTCGCCATCCCCACCCGACACCACTCGACCGCGCGCCCCGAGCGGATCGGAGCGGTCCGACCGCGCTCCGCCCCGACCGTCACCATCACCCTCGACCTCGTCCCGGGGCCGGTGAGCCCCCGCCTGGCCCGGCTGCTGGAGCTGATCGGCGAACTCGCCGAGTCGGGGGAGGGGCGGCTGGGTCCCGGCGTCGCCGAGGACCGGCCGGCGGCGCCCCGGCCGGTGCCGGCCGTCGTGGACCCCCAGGCGATCCGGATCGCCACCGGCTCGCGGGTGGTCCACCAGGGCTCCCGCGTGATCCCGCTGACCCGCATCGAGTACGACCTGCTGCTGTTCCTGGTGGAGCAGCCCCGCCGGGTGTTCACGCGGCTCCAGTTGCTGAGCCGGGTGTGGGGCTACGAGCACGCGGTGGCGCGCACCGTCGACGTGCACGTCCGCCGGCTGCGCGCCAAGCTCGACCCGGACATGCCTGTGGTGACTACCGTCTACGGCGTGGGCTACCGCCTCGCCGACGAGGCCCGCATCGAGATCGAGCGCAGTCGCTGACGGCGCCACCCGCGTGGCGTGCCCGGCCCCGGGCGCGCCACGCCGCCGCGTCCGTGACCGCGGTGTCCCGTCGCCGGTACGCCGCGCGGCACCCCGGTCGCGTTCCCACGGCCCTCCGGAGGGTCGACGCGATCCACGCTCATCCATTCCCGGCGCACCCGCGCCGACCACCGTGAACCGGGCGGGGACCCCCCTATCGGGTCAACCCGGCGGCTCTGCTGTAATCATCAGGCTTCGTACGCAGAGCGAGCATCCGGCTCCGATGCGTTCGTCAATTGTCACATTCATGCAACGCAGCCGCCCCTTGACCCTCGCCCGGGCGCCGGGAAGCATCGATGGAGCGGCGTCCCGGGCCGTGGGGAGATACCCGGACCAGCCAAGGAGGACCATGTCGGTCAGCCCCGCCTCGTCGCGCGCCGGATGGCATACGTCCCAGCCCGCTGTTCCCGGACGACCCCCGGGGGGCCAGCGTCGCCCTGCCAACACCGCCGCGCCGATGCTCACGGTGACCCTGAACATCCCGTTGGCATCCGAGGAGTCGCTGACCGCGCCCGCCCGACGGCTGCTGGAGGCCGCCCGGGAGATGCTGGAACGCGGCGAGGGCACCATCATCACCGCCACCGTCGAACGCCGCCCCGACCCGGTGCCCGCCGGCCGTGCGCCGTCGCGCCCGGTCGCCGCCACCATCCCGACTCTGCACATCCTCGCCTCGTCCCGGTCGGTGCTGCGCGACGGCGAGCCGTTGCCCCTGACCCGGCTGGAGTTCGATCTGCTGCTGCACCTCGTCGCCCACCCCCGCCGGGTCTTCACCCGGTTGCAGCTGCTCAACGCGGTCTGGGGCTACGAGCACGCCGGCGTGCGCACCGTGGACGTGCACGTCCGTCGGCTGCGCGGCAAGGTCGGCGTCGACGTCCCGCTGGTCACCACCGTCTACGGCGTCGGCTACCGGCTCGCCGACGACGCCCGCGTCACCATCGACCGCAACGGCTGACGCCGCCCGCGCGAGCACCGGCCACCGCGCGAGCACCGCCCACCGCGCGAGCACCGTCCACCGCGCGAGCACCGTCCACCGCGCGAGCACCGTCCACCGCGCGAGCACCGGCCGTGCGAGCTGCTGGCCGCGTGAGCACCGGCCGCGTGAGCACCGGCCGGGCGGGCACCGGCCGCCGCGTCCCGGCCGGGGCCGCCGGCGGGGCACCATGGTCGGATGCGGATCCGACCCATCTCCCCGGAGCTGCTCGTCGCCGAGCTGACCGAGCGCCTCGCCGGCGCCGACACGCCCGGCCGGCTGCGGGTGGCCGTCGACGGCGCCCCGGCGGCCGGCCCGGACGAACTCGCCGCCGCGCTGGTCGACCCGCTGCGCGCGCTCGGCCGGCCCGTGCTGCACGTACGCGCCGCCGACTTCCTCCGCCCCGCGTCGGTGCGCCTCGAGTTCGGCCGGACCAACCCCGACGCGTTCTACGAGGGCTGGGTCGACGAGCCGGGGCTGCGCCGGGAGGTGCTCGACCCGGCCGGGCCCGGCGGCTCGGGGCGGGTGCTGCCCTCGCTGTGGGACGCCACCACCGACCGGGCCAGCCGCGCCGCGTACGTCGACCTGCCGCCCGGGGGAGTCGTGCTGGTCAGCGGGGCACTGCTGCTCGGCGGGGGCCTGCCCTTCGACGTCACGGTCCACCTGGTGCTCTCCCCGGCCGCCCTGGCCCGGCGCACCGATCCCGCGCAGCGGTGGACGTTGCCCGCCTTCGCCCGGTACGCCGACGAGGTCGCACCGGCCTCCTTCGCCGACGTCGTGGTCCGCGCCGACGATCCCCGGCACCCGGCGCTGGTGGAGTCCCCGGTGTCGCCCTGACGCCGTGGCACGGCGGAAAATAGTCGGTTTGACCGTCGGCGTGCCGGGGTATTCGCCCGGCTCACAGAGCGCGGGTGATCCGCCCGCGCGCAGACCACCACGGCGCCGGGCGCACGTACCCGGTGCCCCGGCGGATCCTCCAGGCCAGAAAGGCAGGCAGCGATGCTCGTCCACGACACGATCGGTACGGGCCGATCCCAGGCGGAGATCGACCAGATCCGGCGCTCCCTGCAGGCCCGCTACGACGAGATGTCCGCGGAGTACGAGCAGGCGGTGCTGCAGAGCCAGGTGCTGCGGCTGGTGGAGGTGGGTGACACCGCCGGTGACGACCAGGCCGACAGCGGCACCAAGACGGCGGAGCGGGACACCGCGCAGTCCCTGCTGCGGACCATCCTCGACCGCCGCGCCCAGTACGAGCACGCCCTCACCCGGCTGGAGGAGGGCACCTACGGCTTCTGCGAGGGCTGCACCTCGGCGATCCCCGTCGAGCGGCTGGAGATCTTTCCCTCCGCCACCACCTGCGTGCAGTGCAAGCAGCACCGGGAACGTCGGGCGGCCTGATCCCCACCAGCGGTTGCCGGTCGGTCCGGACCGCGGCGAGGTCGACTGATGGGTGAGATCAAGGTCGGCACCGCCTCCTGGACCGACCGGACCTTGTTGGACTCCGGCTGGTACCCGCAGACCGCCGACACCCCGGAGAAGCGGCTGGCGTACTACGCCCGCCAGTTTCCGCTGGTCGAGGTCGACGCCACCTACTACTCGCCGCCCGCCGAGCGGACGGCGAGACTGTGGGCCGAGCGCACCCCGGCCGGCTTCACCTTCAACGTCAAGGCGTTCAGCCTGCTCACCGGGCACCCGACCCGGGTCGGCGCGCTCTACAAGGACCTCCGGCCGGACACGGGGAAGAAGAACCTGTACCCGGACGACCTGCCGCCGCAGGCGTACGAGGAGGTGTGGACGCGCTTCCTCGCCGCGCTGGACCCGCTGGTCGAGGCGGGCAAGCTCGGCGCGCTGCTGTTCCAGTTCCCACCCTGGTTCACCATCAAGCGGGACAACAAGCAGTACCTGCTGGAGGTGGCGAAGCGCTGCGCCCCGCTGCGCCCGGTCTACGAGTTCCGGCACGCCTCCTGGTTCGACGGCGACAACGCCGACGAGACCCTCGCCTTCCTGCGCGAGCACCGGCTGTCGTACGTCTGCGTGGACATGCCGCAGGGGCACCGCTCGTCGGTGCCCCCGGTGCTCGCCGCCACCGCGGACCTCGCGGTGGTCCGCTTCCACGGGCACAGCGACAAGTGGACCAGCAAGGACATCCACGAGAAGTTCGGCTACCGCTACGCCGAGAGGGAGCTGCGCGACTGGGCGCCGAAGCTGCGCGAGCTGGCCGGCTCCGCCAGGGAGACGCACGTCCTGATGAACAATTGCTACCGGGACTACGCGCAGACCAACGCCGCGACCCTCGCCGGGCTGCTCGACGCGGCCTGAGCCGGGCGGTTCACTCCATCGGGGTGAGGGCCGCTCACCCCGGCGCCCCGCAGCATGGACGGTGTGTGCGGCCGACCGTGGCCGCGGCAGGCGACACCACGGAGGTGGGTGGAGATGACGGTTCGGGTGGTCCCGGGTCGACGACGCGGCCCCGTGCTGCACGTCGTCGGGTCGTCCCCCGACGCCCGGTGGGCGCCGCGCCCCGCCCGGGTCGGTCCGACCCGGCAGCCGCGCGGCCCGGTGGGGCCGCCGCGACGTGACGACGACCGACGGTGGGAGACCGACGTACGGGGGTGGACAGATGGCTGAGCAGCTGCATTCCGCGTTCGAGTCCTCGATGGACAAGACCAACCTGATCCTCAAGGACATCGAGCAGGCCTACGGCTGGCCCAAGGCGCAACGCAACCAGTCCTACTGCGCGCTGCGCACGGTGCTGCACCTGCTGCGCGACCGGATGCCGGTGCAGGAGAGCGTGGAGTTCGCCGCGCAGCTCCCGGTGCTGGTGCGCGGGATCTACTTCGACGGCTGGAAGCCGTCGGACGTGCCGATCAAGCTCAACCGGGACGACTTCCTGCTGGAGGTCCGGCAGGGCTTCCCGTACGACGCCGAGGGCGGGCCGGAGCGCGTGGTGCAGGTGGTGCTGGACACCCTGCGCCGCCACGTGACCCAGGGCGAGTGGGAGGACGTGAAGGCCACGATGCCCCGGGACATGGCGAACATGCTTCCCTGACGCGCCGCACGTCCGCGACGGTCCGCTCCGCCCGGCGGAGCGGACCGCGCGGCCGTTCACGCCGGCCGTACCGGGGTCAGGGGTCGGCCTGTCGTTACCAGAGGTCGAAGTGGAAGACCTCGAAGGCGGTGCCGTGGCGGACGCCCAGTCGGGCGCCGACGGGGCGGCAGAGCCCTTCGAGGAACTCCTCGGGGTCGAAGCTGCCGTCGCCCAGCCCGCTCAGGTACGCGTCGTGCGCCCGCAGCGAGGCCACGCCCCGCGCGAAGGTGTCGGTGACGTCCACCCCGTGCGCGGCGAGGGGTGAGGAGGCGGCCCAGACCTGGCGCACCCCGTTCCACGGCTCGATCCCGTCGACGAGCTGCTCCGGGAACACCCACCGGTTGCCGGCGTCGCGGACGGCGTCCAGCACTGCCCGGCCGGTGGCGATGTGGTCGGCCTGGTTGAGGGCGTACGCACCGTCCCAGGTGTCCCGGAAGTTGTTGGTGAGGACGATCTCGGGGCGGTGCCGGCGGACGACCCCGGCCAGGGCGCGACGCAGCGGCACGCCGTACTCCAGGACGCCGTCGGGCAGGCCGAGGAACTCCACGGTCTTCACCCCGACCAGGGCGGCGGACTCGCGTTGCTCCCGCTCCCGGACCTCCCTCGCCTGCGGCGGGGGCAGCGCGTCGATGCCGGCCTCGCCGCTGGTGACGAGACAGTAGACGACCTGTCTGCCCTGCGCCGTCCAGCGGGCGACCGCGGCGGCGGCGCCGAACTCCAGGTCGTCGGGGTGCGCCACGATCGCCAGGGCGCGCTGCCACTGCTCGGTCACCGGTTCCAGCGGGCGCGGCCCGGTCGGCTCGGTCATCGCCACCTCCTGCTCGGGCAGCACCATCCTGTCACCGTCGGGGCTGCCGCGCCGGGCGGCGCGAACC
Source organism: Micromonospora sp. DT62 (assembly GCF_049847285.1). Taxonomy (NCBI): domain Bacteria; kingdom Bacillati; phylum Actinomycetota; class Actinomycetes; order Micromonosporales; family Micromonosporaceae; genus Micromonospora; species Micromonospora sp. DT62. The sequence goes on along the minus strand of NZ_JBNCOB010000022.1, from coordinate 30,178 downwards.
CCGGCGCCGTCGACGTCCGACCCGCACCGCGGGCTGCGACGTGCCTGCTGGCGTCCCTGGCCGGGCACGGCGAACCACCGGTGTGAACCGGAAAGGACGTCTACGGTGTGGTTAGAGAAGATCGCGTGTGGGGTACCACCCGCTGCACGACGGACCCCGGCGTAACGGCGGGGCGGCACATCCCTAGGGAGCACCGATGGCACTCAACGACGACGACATGCAGACCAGCAGCGGTGGCGGCCCCGAGGGCCCGGCCGACGGCGGCTCGACCCCGGGCCAGCAGGACGGTGGCGCCGACGGCGGTGCCGACCGCGGTGCCGAGCGTGGCGCCGACCAGGGCGCCGACCAGGGCGCGGAGGGTCCCGCCGACGGCGGTGCGACCCCGGGCCAGCACGACGGTGGCGCCGACGGCAGCGCGGAGGGTCCCGCCGACGGCGGTGCCACGCCGGGCCAGCACGACGGTGGCGCCGACGGCAGCGCCTGACGGATCGCCGTGACCGACATCGACCCGCCGGGCGGCGACGGCCGCCCGGCGGTCCCGTCCGAGGCTGCGGCCGCGCTCGCCCGCTGCGTGTCGGTCGAGCCGGCGAAGTTCGCCGCCGCCCACTGGGGACGCACCCCGCTGCTCTCCCGCGCCGACGAACTGCCCAACTCGGCCGGCTTCACCGACCTGCTCAGCCCCGCCGACGCCGACGAGCTGCTCAGCCGCCGCGGCCTGCGTACGCCGTTCCTGCGGATCGCCAAGGACGGCCAGCTCGTGCCGGCGGCCCGCTTCACCGGCGGCGGCGGCGCCGGCGCCGAGATCGCCGACCAGGTCCTCGACGAGCGGGTGCTGGAGCTGTACGCCGGCGGCGCCACCCTCGTCCTGCAGGGTCTGCACCGCACCTGGCCGGCCCTGACCGACTTCACCCGCGAACTCGGCACCGCCGTCGGGCAGCCGTTGCAGGTCAACGCCTACCTGACCCCCGCCGGCAGCCAGGGTTTCGCCACCCACTACGACACCCACGACGTCTTCGTCCTCCAGGTCGACGGCCGCAAGCACTGGCGGATCCACCCGCCGGTGCTGCCGGACCCGCTGGAGAAGCAGCCGTGGGGCGGCCGGGCCGACGAGGTCGCCGCCACCGCCGACGGGCCCGCCGCGCTGGACGTCGTGCTCGCCCCCGGCGACGCGCTCTACCTGCCCCGCGGCTGGCTGCACAGCGCGCAGGCCCAGGAGTCCAGCTCGCTGCATCTGACCGTCGGCGTCCGGGCGCTGACCCGCTACGCCCTGGTCGAGGAGCTGCTCGCCCTCGCCGCCGAGGACCCGCGGCTGCGCGCCACGCTGCCGTTCGGCACCGACGTCGCCGATCCGGACGCGATCGAGCCGGAGCTGACCGAGACGGTGGAGGCGCTGCGGGACTGGCTGCTGCGGGCCGACCCGGCGGCCGTCGCCGCCCGGCTGCGGCAGCGCGCCTGGCCGGCCGCCCGGCCCGCGCCCATCCGACCCCTGGCCCAGGCCGCCGCGCTGGCGGCGCTGGACGCCGACACCCGTCTCGCCCCGCGACCCGGCCTGCGCTGGCGGCTCACCCCTCGGGGCGACCAGGTCGCGCTCGTGCTGTTCGACCGCACGATCACGCTGCCCGCGTCGTGCGCGCCGGCCGTGCACGCCCTGCTCGGCGCCGGGTCCGTCCGGGTCGGCGACCTGCCCGGCCTGGCCGACGACGCCGACCGGCTCACCCTGGCCCGCCGCCTCCTGCGCGAGGCGGTGCTGGTCCCCGCCTGAGCGGGCCACCGCTTCGGCGGCGGGGCGACGACCTCGGCTGCCGCCGGCCGCGCGCCCGCCCGGCCGGCCGGCCGGCCGGCGACGGCACGGCGGCGGAGTCGTGGTTCAGCGGCCGGCGTCGGCACGGCGGCGGAGTCGTGGTTCAGCGGCCGGCGACCAGCAGCGCCACCGTGGTGACCAGCCCGGCGACGAGCACGACGGTCATCGGCCGGGGGCCGAGCACGGCGTGCCGACGGTCGGCGAGGACCTTCGCCGGCACCAGACCGACCAGCGGACCCAGCAGCGTCACCACCAGGGCCAGCACCGGCAGCCCGACCCCGAGCTCGCCGCCGTACCGCTCGCCCGCCGCCCGGGCCGCGCCACCGAGGGCGTACGCGAGCACCGCGCCCGCCACCCCGCACAACGCCAGCAGCGGGTTGACCGAGCCGGGCAGGTCACCCGGCTGGCGGGTGCGGTTGAGCAGGTCCCGCACGCCGGCCAGCAGCGGAGCCGGGTCGCCCGTCGCGCCGGGCACCGGCGCCGGTGGCCCGCCCGCCCGGCGACCCGAGCCGCCGAGCCGGCCACGCAGCAGTTGCCACAGGTCGGCGACCTCGGCGTCCACCCGTTCCTGCTCCTCCCGCGCGTCCACCAACTCCCGCTCCGCGCGCCGCAGCTCGGCCTCCGCCTCGGCGACGGCCCGCTCGGCCGCCGCGCACTGCTGGGCGTGCCAGGTGTGCGCCTCGGCCCGCTGGACGCGCACCCGCGCGCTCAGCTCGGCCAGCCGACGGATCTGGGCCGCGTACGACTCGCTGGTCACCGGTTCGTTCATCGCGCCGGCCCGTAGGGGATGATCACCTGGCCGGTGCGGTGCACCGCCCGATCGAAGAACAGCCCCCGCCAGGGGCGGGGATACCAGTCCGGGCCACCGGTGCCCGGATACAGCGACGAACCCAGCTCGCCGCCGTGGGCATCCAGCGCCACCCAGGCGCCGATCTGGTCCGTCCGGGCCGCCGGCCCGCCCAGGTCGGCCCGCATCCGGGCGACGCCGCGCCACCAGGCCAGCACGTGGGTGCGCCGCTCCGGCCCGTCGTGCAGGATCCGGCGCAGCTCCTCCAGCCCGGTGCGCCGGCCGATCCGCGTGGCCAACGCCCCGGCCGCCGCGTCGACGGCGAACAGCAGCAGGTAGTGCGGCATGCCCGGCGCACCGAGCCCCTCGGCGGTCTCGGCCATCAGCTCGCCGACCGTCTCCTCGTCGTACCAGGCGGCGTCGTCGGCGAGATCCTCGTAGAGGGACCGGGCGGCCGGGTCGGCGTCCGGGTCGAGGCAGGCGATTGAGAACCGGGCCGTGCCGGGGCGGTGCTGGCGGGCCAGGGATCGGGCCGCCGCGTCGAGCACCGCGCACGCCTCGTCCACCCGGGTGCCGAGCACCGCCAGGTTGCGGCCGGGAGCCCGGGGCAGCCGCAACGCCGCCGAGCGGGACTGCACGTCGATGATCTCGCCGAGCAGCGCGACCGGCGTACGCGGGTGCCCCGTCTCCGGCGCGGCCAGCGCCCGGAAGTCCGGCGCGTCGGCGAGGCGGGGGATCGCGTCGCCGTCGAAGAGCCGGGCCGGGGCGGCGTCCTGCGGGCGCATCCGCCACAGCCGGTGCTGCAACTCGCTCCACGTCTCCCAGTCGCTGGCCGACGGGATCCGGGCCACCTGGTTGCCCTCCGCCATGCCGGACTCCGCGTTGACCACCGCGTGGTGGCGCGGCAGGGACTGGGCGGCGTCGTTGCGCTCGGCGAGGATCCGCAGCGCCTTCGGCAGCGCGATGCGCAACGTGAACTGCGCGACCAGGGCCGGCCGGCCCCACAGCGCCTCGATGCCGCGTACGTCCTGCGAGGCGAGCACCAGATGGATGCCCTGGGACCGGCCGCGCCGGGCCAGGTCCTCCAGCAGGTCGGCGGCCTCCCGGGCGACCACGTCCCGCCCGGCCAGCAGCATCTGGAACTCGTCGACCACCGCGACGATCCGCGGCCAGTGCCCCGTGGGGTCGACCGCGCGCAGCTCCGCGAGCTTGGTGACCTCGTGCTTCTTCGCGGCGTCGGCCCGCCGGCGCAGCTCCTCGGCGAGGAAGCGCAGCAACGCCAGGCCGAACTCCCGGTCGGTGTTGACGTTGATGCCGACGAGTCGCATGTGCGGCAGCCAGCTCGGGTCCCGCCGGCCCTTGGCGAACCGGGCGAAGGACACCCCCTCCTTGAAGTCCAGCAGGTAGAACTCCAGCTCGGCGGGAGAGTAGCGGGCGGCCAGCGCGCCGATCCAGGCGAAGATCAGGTTCGTCTTGCCGGTGCCGGACGGGCCGCCGATCAACGCGTGCGGCGGGTAGTCGCCCAGGGTGAGCAGCACCGGCCGGCCGTGCGGCCCCTCGCCGATCGGGGCGGTCAGCCCGGTGGCGGAGTCCTCCCGCCACATCTGCTCCACCGGCGGCAGCAGGTCGGTGAACGGGGTCGGGGCGGGGCCGGCGTTGACCCGCGCCGCCACCTCCCGGCAGGTCTCGGTGACCAGGACCGGCGGGGGCGGCGGGTCGAGGCGTACGGGCAGGCCGTTCGGCCCGCCGATCCGGGCGCCGTCGGCGTGCGCGCCCACCCGGGTCACGGTGGGATCCTCGGGCAGCGACACGCCCCGCACCACCAGGTGCACGCCGCAGGCCGCCCCGGTGCGGACCACCCGGTCGAGCTGGCCGCGTTCGTGCCGCGACAGCTCGTCCCCGCCCAGCAGCACCGCCACCCGCCACGGCTCGGGCCGGCGACCGGTGGCGGCGGCCAGCTCACGCAGCGAGACGTACTCCCCGGCCAGCACCGTCTCGTTGATCCGGCGGATCTGCTCCACCAGGTCGTCGAGGAGCCGGGCCAGCCCGCCCGGGCCGACGAAGGTGAGCAGCCCGGCCGTGCCGAGGGGAGCGAAACCGGCCAGGCCGCCGCCCAGGTGCTCGGGGTCGTAGCCGACCAGCCGTACGGCGCCCGGATCGGCGCGCCCGACACTGCGCAGCAGCAGCGCCGACACCACCGCGTCGCAGCCCTCCCGGTCGTCCCCGGTCAGCTCGACGTGGCCGGCGTCGAGCAGCGGCACCAGCGCCGGAACCGGTTCGGCGCCGGGGATGCGTACCGTGCCGATGCGCAGCGCGCCCGGCGGTTCGGCCCGCCGGGTCGGGGTCGGCCGCCACCGCGTCCAGTCCGCGGAGGCCGCCCCGGGGGCCTCCCGCTGCGCCGCGTCCGCCGCCCGCCGGGCCAGCTCCGCGATCCGCGCGGCGTGCCGATCGTCGATCTCGGCCAGCCGCCGGTCGCGCTGCGCGCCCACCCGCTCCGGTACGACCGACGCGGCCCGCCGGACCTTCGCCAGCCGCTCCCGGGCCGTGGTCAGCTCGGCCTGCGCGCTGGACAGCCGGGTCCGGGTGGCGCCGAGGGCCTCGCCCAGCATGCCCCTGACCCGGGTGACCAGCTGACTCCGCCGGTCAGCCATCGACGCCCCGCCCGCGCGGGCCCGGGGTGCCGCCCGACGCCGGCCGGCCCGCGGGCGGGCTCGACCAGACGCGGCCGGCCGATCCGGGCCGTTCCGCGGCGGCACCATCGGCGGCCGGTCCACCGCGGCGCGCCGGCGCGCCGCCATCGCCCGTCGACCCGCCGGGTCGGCCGGCGGTCGCCGCCCGCTCCCGGGCCGCGGTCGCCTGGTCGTGTGCCGCCTCCGCCCGGTCCCGGGCCGCCGCGACCCGCTCCCGCGCGGCGGCCACCCGGCCCTTCGCGGCGGCGGCGCGTCGCTGCCACTCGGCGTCGTCGGCCCGGTCGCGGGCCGTCTCCGCCTGCCGGTCCCGCTCGGCGGCGGCGCGTCGCTCCCGGGCCGTCTCGGCCTGCCGGGCCCGCTCGTCGTCGGTGGGCAGGTCCCGGCCGAGCCGGGCCAGCAACACCCCGGTGAGCACCCCCGCGGTGACAGCCGGGTCGGCGGCGTGGGGCTGCTCCGCCTCGCCGCGCCGGGGCGGGGGCATCCGGCAGATCCGGGTCAGCAGGGTGTCCAGCACCGCGGGGGGCAGGCCGGGCAGCAGGTCCCGCACCCGGCCGTCCAGCTCGCGGTGCAACCGTCCGAGGTCCTCGGCGCGCGGCGGGTGCCCGAGCAGCTCCCCGGCCAGCTCGCGCAGCAGCGGCGGGGCGACCGCCGCCAGGCCGAGGCCGACGTCGGCGTGCGCGCGACGCAGCTCGGTGTGCAGCCGGTCGCGGTCGCCGGCGCGGACCCCGCCGACGACCCGGCGCAGCAGCTCCCGGGCGTCGTCGATCTTCTCGTCGGGCTGCTCGGGCGCGCCCTCCCGGCCGCCCGTCAGCTCGGCCACCCGTACCGCCCACCAGCGGCGGGGCGTCGTCCTGGCGGCCGGCTCCGGCGCCGGCTCCCCGGGGGCCGCCTCGCGCGGCGCGTCGTGCGCGGGCCGGCGCTGCTGCTCCTGCGGCCCCGGGGCGGGGGAGCCGTCGCCGGCCAGCCCGATCGCGGCGAGGTACGCCGAGAGCTGCTCCTGCGCGACGCGCAACGCGTAGCCAGCGGTCTCGGCGTGCTCGGTGGCGGCGGAGAGCTCCGGCACCCCCATCGGGTCGGCCGACTCCTGGCGGACCCAGCGCAGCCGCTCGGCGGCCAGCCCGAACTTCTCGAGCGCCAGAGCCAGCTGCGCGAGCGGCAGGTCATCGGCGGCGGCGCGGACCTGCGCGCCGACGTCCTCGACGATGGACACGGCCGAGCCTCAGAGCGTCGCGACGTAGAGTTGCGCCTGCTCGACGGCGACGAGTGTCGCGGCGAGGCACTCCTCCAGCTCCTGGCTGGCCTGGGTCAGCGAGGACTGGGCCGCCTCGACGGTCTCGTGCCCGCTGCCCTCCAGCGCGCCGGCCAGGGTCTGCTGCGCCTCGGCCAGCTTCTCCCCGGCCGCCTGCACGGCGCTCTGGCCGTCGCCGATCTGTTGGAGCGCGACATCGATGGCTGCCTTGAGCTCGGCGACGCTCGCCACGGCGAAACCTCCTGGGGGCGGGGAGGCCTCCATTAGAGCCTATCCCTCACGGTGAGAGAACATCCGCCCTGTCAGTGTTCCTGCCCCGCTGACCGGTTGTCGACCGGAAGCGCCGGTAGTCCGGTTGACGGGACTACCCGGGCGGTGCCGGCCGGTCCCGGAGCCAGCGTGGCCCGTACACCTCCGCGCCCTGCGCGACGACGCGTTCCCGCAGCTCACGGTCGGCGGTGACGACCAGCCGTCGGCGCTGCGGCGCGGCGGCGACCAGGTCGACGACGGCGTCGTCGCCGGACCCGGGCGCGGCCACCACCCGGACCTCGGCCGTGCCCGCCACGTCCCGCGCCCGGCCCTCCACCACCAGCACCACCTCCACCGGGGGCGGCAGCTGCGGGGGTAGCCCGGCGGCGGCCACCGGGGCCAGCGAGTCGCGCAGCCGGGCGGTCGCGCCCGCGCGGTCCCGCCACCAACCGTCCGGGCGGGATCCCACCACGTTGGCGGCGTCCACGATCAGCAGCGGCATCGTCGGCTCCATCCCGCCAGCCTCCCACCCACCGCCCGATGTGCAAGGAAGGGACCCTTCCGCCACCGCAGGCGTTGACAAGGGGGCCTTCCTCGCACATCGCCCGGGGGACCCTCGGGGCGGGTCGCGGCGCGGGTGGTGGCGTTTGTCGGGCGGACCGCCGGGTAGCCCCTGGCGACCGTCGCGCCCGACTGCGGAGGACAGACATGATGGGACCCGGTGACTTCGGCTCCGACCCCTGGGACGAGTTCCTGGCCCGGTACTTCGGCCGGGGCGAGGGTGGGCGCCGACCCGCGCACCGGGTCGACATCACCCGGCTGATGACCGCCGACGCCAGGGAGATGCTGGCCGACGCGGCCCGCCGGGCCGCCCAACGGAAGAGCAGCGACCTCGACACCGACCACCTGCTCTGGGCCGCGCTGCAACGCGAACCGCTGCGCGACCTCGTCCGGCGCGCCGGCGCCGACCCGGACACGCTGCTCAACGCGCTCGGTGGGCGCGGCGATGGCGCGCCCAAGGGCGAGGTGCCGCCCAACCTGTCGCTCACCCCCGCGGCCAAGCGGGCGCTGCTCGACGCCCACCAGCTGTCCCGGGCGATGGGCGCCAACTACATCGGCCCCGAGCACATCCTGATGGCGCTGCCGCTGAACCCGGAGTCCCCGGCCGGCCGGATGCTCGCCGCCGGCCGGATCCAACCCGAGTCGTTGCAGGCGGCCAGCGCCGAGCGCGGGCCGATGACCGGGCCGAAGCCCGACCGGGGCACGCCCACCCTCGACCAGTACGGCCAGGACCTCACCGACCTGGCCCGCAACGACCAGATCGACCCGGTGATCGGCCGGGCCGACGAGATCGAGCAGGCCGTCGAGATCCTGTCCCGGCGGACGAAGAACAACCCGGTGCTCATCGGCGAGGCCGGCGTCGGCAAGACCGCGATCGTGGAGGGCCTGGCGGAGCGGATCTGCGACGGCGACGTGCCGCAGACGCTGCTCGGCAAGCGGGTGATCCAGCTCGACCTGGCCGGCCTGGTGGCGGGAACCCGGTACCGGGGCGACTTCGAGGAACGGCTGAAGAAGGTCATCGACGAGATCCGGGCGCACCGCGACGAGCTGATCGTCTTCCTGGACGAGATCCACACCCTGGTCGGTGCGGGCGGGGCGGGCAGCGAGGGCGGCATGGACGCCTCGAACATGCTCAAGCCGGCGCTGGCCCGGGGCGAACTGCGGGTGATCGGCGCGACCACGCTGGACGAGTACCGCAAGAGCATCGAGAAGGACGCGGCGCTGGCCCGCCGGTTCCAGCCGGTGTTCGTGCCGGAGCCCACCGTCGACGACACCGTGGCGATCCTGCGCGGCCTGCGCGACCGCTACGAGGCCCACCACCAGGTGCGGTTCACCGACGAGGCGCTGGTCGCCGCGACCGAGCTGTCCGACCGGTACGTGACCGACCGGTTCCTGCCGGACAAGGCGATCGACCTGATCGACCAGGCCGGCGCCCGGGTCCGGCTGCGCACCCGCACCCCGGCGTCCGACGTGCGGGAGCTGGAGACACAGCTCGAGGAGGTACGCCGGGACAAGGAGCAGGCTGTCGCCGACGAGCAGTACGAGAAGGCGTCCGCGCTGCGCGACCAGCTCGCCGAGCTGGAGGAGCAGATCCGCCGGGCCCGGGGCGACGAGGACGGCCCGTCGCAGGTGCCGGCCGTCGGGCCGCAGGAGATCGCGGAGGTGGTCTCCCGCGCCACCGGCATCCCGATCAGCCAGCTCACCGAGGAGGAACGCGACCGGCTGCTGCGCCTGGAGGGCCACCTGCACGAGAAGGTGGTCGGCCAGGAGGACGCGGTCACCGCGGTCGCCGAGGCGGTCCGCCGCTCGCGTGCCGGGCTGGCCGACCCGGACCGCCCGATGGGCAGCTTCCTCTTCCTCGGGCCCACCGGTGTCGGCAAGACCGAGCTGGCCCGGGCCCTCGCGGAGGCACTGTTCGGCGAGGCCGACCGGATGGTCCGGGTGGACATGAGCGAGTTCCAGGAGCGGCACACGGTCAGCCGGCTCGTCGGCGCCCCGCCCGGGTACGTCGGCTACGAGGAGGCCGGCCAGCTCACCGAGGCGGTCCGCCGCCGCCCGTACGCGGTGGTGCTGCTCGACGAGATCGAGAAGGCCCACGCCGACGTGTTCAACATCCTGCTCCAGGTGCTCGACGACGGGCGGCTCACCGACAGCCAGGGCCGTACGGTCAACTTCAAGAACACCGTACTGATCATGACGAGCAACCTCGGCTCGGAACTGATCACCGGCGCCCAGCGCGCCGTCGGGTTCGGCACCGGCGCGGAGGGCGGCGAGCAGGAGCGCGACGAACTGCGCGAGCGCCTGATGCGCCGGCTCCAGGAGAACTTCCGGCCGGAGTTCCTCAACCGCATCGACGAGGTGATCATCTTCCGCCGGCTGGAGGCCGAGCAGCTGCGCCAGATCACCGGCCTGCTGCTGGAGGAGACCCGCCGCCGCCTGCACGCGCAGGACATCCAGGTCCACTTCACCACCGCCGCCGTCGACTGGATCGCCGAGCACGGCTACCAGCCGGAGTTCGGCGCCCGGCCGCTGCGCCGGGTCATCCAGCGGGAGGTGGACAACCAACTGTCCCGGATGCTGCTGGAGTCGGCGGTCTCACCCGGCCAGAAGATCACCGTGGACGCCCGTGACGGGCGACTCGCCTTCGACGTGACGGCCGGCGAGCGCGGCTACACCCCGGCCACGACGTCCCATCCCCGATGACCGGAGGTCGGACATGAGCGAACCCGAGGAGACCCGGGACGAGAGTGAGCGCAGCGATCCGATCGTGGCCCCGCCGACCGCCAACCCCGCCCGGGTGCGGATGCCGCCGGAGGGCGTGGGCCAGCAGGGCGAAGACCCGGAGCCGGCGGAGTCCGACCGCCGCCGTCGAGAGGAGGGCTGATGGTACGCGAGCAGCGGCTCGAACCCGAGGTGGAGGTGCTCTGGGACGACTTCCACGCCCAGGTGAACGTCCCGTCGGAGCAGTTGCGGCAGTGGTTGCTCACCCGCGGCTCCGGGGAGGAGTCGTTCGGGCCCGACCCGGACCTCGACCTGCCCGGGATGGGCCGGCGGATCCTGCGGGTGCTGGCCAAACGCAAGGTGGACCTCACGCCGGAGGACATCCGGTTGATGCGGGACGCGATCGACGAGATCCAGTCCCTGCTGGACGAGAAGCCGCCCCGCGGCAACGCCGACGACGAGTGGCGGCACGCCCTGCTCGACCTGGGCCACGACGTCCTCGTCGAACGCTGAGCCGGCGGTCGGGCGGTGCCCGGGAGGACCGGGCGCCGCCCGCCGTGGTCAACCGTGGTCGCTCTCCAGGCTGCCGATCGTCAGGCCCGCGGCGTCGGCCGCCGCCTCGCGGTCGGCGCGCGCCCGCTCCTCGCGGGTCAGCAGGTTGGCGTACTCCGTGACGTCCGCCGGGTCGGGCACCTCGGGCAGGCGACGCAGGAACGCCTCCACGTCGCGGGCGGCGGCGGTGTGCGTGGCGGCGGCCTGCCGGAGGATCTCCCGATCGTCGGCGGCGGGGTAGGCATCGGTCATGTCCGCCTGATACCCGGCGCTACGCCGTTCGCACCCCGTCGGCCCCGGCGGCCGTCAGCCGCCGCGCCCCGTAGCTCGGGTTGCGCAGCAGCCAGGCCAGGTATTCCGGGTGCGCCGCCAGCGAGTCGGTGTACGCGGCCAGCGCGAACTCCAGCACCAGTTCGGCGTCGCGGGCGGCGGGGGAGTCGGGATGCCAGCCCAGCATCAGCCGCCAGCGCAGCGGCGTCCCCGTCAGCATCCGGGTGACCAACCCGGCGACCGGGCGGAAGGTGGCCTGGCAGAGCGCGATCGCCTCGCCGGAGTCCACCATGTCGATGCAGCAGCGCACGTCGGTCTCGTACACCTTGCGGGGGGTGAAACCGGCGCGGGCGCAGGCGGCGGCGAAGCAGTCGCCGAAGCAGCCGTCGCCGGGGGCGGCGACCCACTGCTCGTGGCTCAGGTCCACCAGGCCCACCTCGGCGTGCCCGGCCAGCGGGTGCTGCTCCGGCAGCAGCACCAGCACCGGGTCGACGGCCACCTCCCGCCAGCTCAACCCGAGCTCGGCGGGCGGGGCCGCGTCGCCGCACACCCCGATCAGCGCGAAGTCCAGCCGGCCGCCCGCGACGAGCTGGGCCAGCTCGTCGGCCGACCAGGAGGCGTGGGTGGTGATCTGGGCCGGTGGGGGCTCTGCGGCGAGCCGGTGCACGAGCCGGCCGAGGATGGGGCTGTTCACCCCGCCGAACCGGTAGCGGCGGGGCGCGTCCCCGGCCCCGGCCAGCCGCGCCGCCTCGTCCTGCAGGCCCTTCATCGCCGGCAGCAGCACCCGCGCCCGGGCGAGCACCAGCTCGCCGAGGGCGGTCGGACGGGCGCCGCGGCGGTCCCGCTCGAACAGCGGCCCGCCCAGGGTCCGCTCGATGCGCTGGAGCTGGGCGGTGAGTGCCGGTTGGGCCAGGCCGAGCGTCGATGCCGCCTTGGTCACGCTCCCCGTCTCCGCGATCGCGCAGACCACCCTCAGGTGTCGCAGCTCCAGATTCATACCGTGACGGTATGACCCCGTAGCGGCCGACGGAAGGCCCTGAACGGATCAACGCCCCCCAATGTGTGCCCGATCTGCTCCGGCGCGCCGCGCCCGCGCCCGCCGCCGGCTCAGCCCGGCGGCCGCTCGGTGAGGTCGGCCAGGTAGGTGGGCCGGCCGGTGACGGCGTCGCGGACCTTGTCGACGACGCCCACCGCGGGCTCGACGACCCGGTTCCACGGCGGCGTCGCCGGGGTGCCGGGGTGCGGGCGCGTCGGCGCCGCCTCCTCGGCGATCTCCAGCCGGTTGCCCAGGCGGATCAGCTCCTCGGCGCTGGCCACCTCGCGCAGCGCCGCGACGAGCGCGTCGGCCTCCTCGACGTGGCGGTGGACCCGCGCGGCGACGTCGGCGAGCCCCTCGTCGGCGAGCGCCTTCAGGGCGGTCAGCAGGGCCCGGTCGTCCGCGATGGCCCGGTCGATCCGCTCCGCCGCGTCGGGCAGCGCGGCCCGGACGGCGGGCAGCAGGTACTGCTCCTCGGCGGACAGGTGCCGCGACAGCGCCGCCGTGAGCACCTCCAGGCCGCGCTCGGGGGCGGGCTCCGGGTCCGGGTCGGTGAGCCGCCGCAGCAGCTCCCGCAGTTGCCGGTGCTCGGCGTCGAGGATGTCGGCGATGCTGCGGCCGCCCGGCCGGAAGCCCTCGTCCTCTCCGGTCGGCGGCAGCGGTGGCAGGGGAACGGTCATGGTGCCCTCCTCTGTGGCGGGCGGTGCAGGTGGTGGGGAGCGGGTCGCGAGCGGCGGTACCCGGCGGCGTCGGCGGCGAAACCGCCTGGATCGGCCGCCGAGTGCCGGTCGATCCGGCTGGTATGAAGAACCGTTGACATCCTCCCCGCCCTAGAGGGCGCGGGTTCCCTGGGTCGCCCCAGGGGTTTCCTGCTTTATCGCCGACCGCCTCGTCCGGGAGGGTTCCCGTTGAGGTCTTACACCGGCTCCACAGGCAGCAGCCGCCAGCCCGGCGGCCAGGATGTTGCGTGCCGCGTTGACGTCGCGGTCGTGGGTGGTGCCGCACCGGCACGTCCAGGCCCGCACTTTCAGCGGCATGTTCCGCGCGACGGCTGCGCAGGTCGAGCACACCTTGGAGGAGGGGTACCAGCGGTCGATCACGGTGAGGTTCCGGCCGTACCAGGCGCACTTGTAGGTGAGCAGCTCGCGGAACTGGTGCCAGGCCGCATCGTTGATGGCACGGGCCAGGCGGTGGTTGCGGACCATGTTGCGCACAGTCAGGTCCTCGATCACGAGCGTTTGGTTTTCGCGCACGAGTCGAGTGGTGAGCTTGTGCAGGTGATCACGCCTGCGATCGCCGATGCGGGCGTGGACGCGGGCCACCTTGAGCCGGGCCTTGGCCCGGTTGTGGGAGCCCTTCTCCTTGCGTGCCAGCTCTCGCTGGGCGCGGGCCAGCCGAGTGCGGTCGGCCCGTTCGTGCCGGGGGTTGGCGATCTTCTCCCCGGTGGACAGGGTCAGCAGGTGCTCGAGGCCGGCATCGATGCCTACTGCGCTCTCGGCGGCCGGGAGGGTCTCGATCCGGTCCTCACAGAGCAGGGACACGAACCAGCGGCCGGCCGAATCACGGGACACGGTCACGGTGGACGGGGACTGCCCTTCGGGCAGCGACCTCGACCAGACGATGGCCAACGGGTCGGTCATCTTGGCCAGAGTGAGCTGGCCTTCTCTCCAGCGGAACGCGCTGGGGGTGAACTCGGCCGAAGCTCGCGACCTACGCTTGGCCTTGAAGCGCGGATAGCGGGCGCGCTTGTCCCAGAACGCCGCGAAGGCGCCTTGCAGATGCCGCAGCGTCTGCTGCAGCGGCACGGAGGAGACCTCGTTGAGGAAAGCCAACTCCTCAGTCTTCTTCCAAGCGGTCAGCATCGCGCTGGTCGCGTTGTAGTTGACCCGTTCCTGCCGCTGGTACCACGCCTCGGTCCGGGCGTGCAGGGCCAGGTTGTAGACCTTGCGCACACACCCGAACGTTCGGCTCAACAGCTCTTCCTGCTGAGCAGTCGGGTAGAAGCGGAACTTGTATGCCCGCTTCACCCTTGAGGTCACTTTCACAAGCTAACACGATAGTTTGGAACCGGACCTGCGGTATCCGTGCGGTACTTCTGTCGGCCTTGACGGCGACCCTGCCATCCCTGACCTGTCTTGCAGGAGGTCCCGTTCCCCCTCCCCGGCCCGAAGGCCCGGGACACTCACAGAAGGAGTCTGATGACGAGCGACTTCGCCCGACCCGACCCCACCGACGAGGTCGTCGACCTCTGCCGTGACCTGCTGCGGATCGACACCACCAACACCGGGGACAACGACACCAGCGCCGGGGAACGCCTCGCCGCCGAGTACGTGGCGGAGAAGCTGGCCGAGGTGGGCGTCGAGTCCGTCATCCACGAGTCGGCGCCCGGCCGGGCCAACCTGGTCGCCCGCATCCCCGGCACCGACCCGAGCCGCGGGGCGCTGCTGGTGCACGGCCACCTCGACGTCGTCCCCGCCGACGCCGACGAGTGGTCGGTGCACCCGTTCTCCGGTGAGCTGCGCGACGGCTACCTGTGGGGCCGGGGCGCCATCGACATGAAGGACTTCGACGCGATGGTGCTGGCGGTGGTGCGGCACTGGCAGCGCACCGGGGTCCGCCCGCCCCGGGACATCGTGCTCGCGTACACCGCCGACGAGGAGGCGGGCAGCGACTACGGCGCGCACTTCCTCGTCGAGCGGCACCGTGGTCTGCTCGACGGCTGCACCGAGGCCATCGGCGAGGTCGGCGGCTTCTCGTACTCGGTCAACGACAGCCAGCGGCTCTACCTGATCGAGACCGCCGAGAAGGGCATCGACTGGCTGCGCCTGCACGCCAGGGGCCGCCCCGGGCACGGCTCGATGATCCACGACGACAACGCGGTCACGGCGCTCGCCGAGGCGGTGGCCCGGGTCGGCCGGCACCGCTTCCCCGTGGTGGTCACCGACACCGTCCGGGCGTTCCTGGAGGAGGTCTCCGACCTGCTCGGCATCGAGCTGGACCCGGAGGACCCGGAGACCGCCATCGCCAAGCTCGGGCCGATCGCCAACATCATCGGCGCGACGATCCGCAACACCGCCAACCCGACCCGGCTCGCCGCCGGGTACAAGGACAACGTCATTCCCGGCCGGGCCACCGCCACCATCGACTGCCGCAGCCTGCCGGGGCAGTCGGAACTGCTGGAACGGCAGCTGCGCGAGCTGGTCGGTCCGGACATCGTCATCGAGTACCTCCAGCGCCAGCCGGCGCTGGAGACGACGTTCGACGGCGACCTGGTCGACGCGATGTCCGCCGCGCTGCGCGCGGAGGACCCGGGGGCGCGGCCGGTGCCGTACATGCTCTCCGGCGGCACCGACGCGAAGGCGTTCTCGCAGCTCGGCATCCGCTGCTTCGGCTTCGCGCCGCTGCGGCTGCCCGCCGACCTGAACTTCTCCGCGCTGTTCCACGGCATCGACGAGCGGGTTCCGGTGGACGGACTACAGTTCGGCGTGCGGGTTCTCGACCGGTTCCTCCGCACCTGCTAGCCCCCGCCAGGAACCCCGGTGTCCCGGCGGGAACCACTGATCGTGAAGGGACTGACCCACATGACCGACCAGCACGGTGAGCTGGACGCCGCCCTCGAGCGCGTGATCGATGCGGCCCGCCACCACCTGGCCGCCGTCCGCGCCGCACAGGGCCGCGTCGACGACGACGACGTCTGGCAGGCGTACGTCGCGCTCAACAACGCGTCCTTCGCGTACGACGAGCAACTCCTGGACGCCTTCGGCGAGGTCACCCCGTGGGACGTCGAGTCGATCGACCCGGAGGAGGCCGACCAGCGCTTCGGGGCCGCGGAGGGCGTGGAGCCCACCGACCCGCACCCGCGGGTGATCTCGGTGCGCCAGCGGCGCGACTACCGGGTGCCGAGCGTGTCGGCGCTGATCCGGGTCGCCGAGGCCGCCCGGCGGGAGGGCACCCCGGCCGAGGACGAGCCGGAGCCCGTCGAGGGGGTCGGCGAGGCGGTGCTGGAGCTGCTGCAGAGCGGTGACGGCTCGCTGGGCGCGCTGGACGTGCCGGAGCTGGAGGCGCTCGACGGCGTGGTGATGGTCAGCGAGGTCGGCACCCCGGTGGACCTGGAGTCGTTCGACGACGACGACCCGGTGGGCCCGTTCCAGCCGGCCGCCGACGACCGGCTGGTCGGCCGACTCGACGAGCACCCCTTCATGGAGCTCGACGAGGAGCACGACCACGCCCACTAGGCGGTGACGGCCCGCCGGTCAGGCGGCGCAGGCCCGGGGCTCGACCGGACGGTCGGCCCCGGGCCTTGCTTTCGTGGTCAGTACGACAGTCCCGGCTGCGGCTGGTTGACCCGGCGGCGGCGCAGCACCACCTGCCGCGTGCCGTCGCGGTACAGCCGCACCCGCGCCAACTCCCACCCGGAGAACTCCGCCTGGATCGCCAACTGCGCCGCGGCGGTCAACCGGTCGACGTCCGGCGGCAGCCGCAGCGGCGCGTACTCGTAGTCCATGACCTCCATGCTGCCCAGCCCAGCAGGCCTTCGCCACCCCCTCGCCGGTGAGCCGCGCCGCTGCGAGGCGTGGTCGCCCGGCTTCCCGACCATCGCCAAACCGATTGACTTTCGATAGGTTGAGAGCGATAGTCGATGTATGTTCAACGAGCATCGAGCGGTAGCCCCGCTCAGAGTCTTCCTCGTCGTGCTGTTCGGGATCCTGGTCATGCTCCAGACCTTCTCGCTGCCCGGGCAGTTCGCCCACATGGCCGAGGAGTCCCCGGAGCAGGCCTACCTCAGGTGGCCGATGACCGCCGTCGCCGTGTTCTGGGTGCTGTGCGTCCAGGTGGTGGTCGTGTCCACCTGGAAGCTGCTCACCCTGGTCAAGCGCGACCGCATCTTCAGCGACGCCTCGCTGGCGTGGGTGGACGCGATCGTCTGGGCGATCGTCGCCGCCTGGGTCGTGCTGCTGGGCGTCTTCCTCTACGTCGGCTTCAACGCCACGGACCCCGGGCTGCCGCTGCTGCTGTTCCTGCTGCTGGTGGGCGTCGCCGTGCTGGGCCTGCTGATGGTGGTGATGCGCGCGCTGCTGCGGCAGGCCACCACGCTGCGCACCGACATGGAGGCGGTGATCTGATGCCCATCGTCGTCCGCATCGACGTCGAACTGGCGAAACGCAAGATGAGCGTCGGCGAGTTCGCCGAGCGCGTCGGACTCACGCCGGCGAACGTGGCGGTGCTGAAGAACGGCCGGGCCAAGGCCGTCCGGTTCAGCACCCTGGAGGCCATGTGCCGGGTGCTCGACTGCCAGCCCGGTGACCTGCTCGAGTGGGTCGACGAATGAACCCGCGCGCCACGCCCCGGACCGACGGCCACGTACCGCGCGCCGGCAGGTCCGGGACCCCGGCCGCCACCGGGGAGACACCATGAAGTACCTGCTCGCACTCCTCGCCGGCGCGCTCGGCGTCGCCGGCGTCGTGCACGGGGAGGCCGACGACTCGCCCGGCCTCCAGCTCCTGGGCGTCGTGCTCGTCGTCGGCGCGGTCGTGTTCGCCGTACGGCTCGCGCGGCGCGGCCGGTTGCGGTAGGCCGCCGACCGGCGGTCAGCCGGTGGGCGGGTTCGCCGCCAGCAGGGCGGCCAGCGACGCCGCCCCCAGGGCCAGGGCGCGCGGGGTGCCCGCGTCCACCACCAGCCCCCACGCCGGGTCGGGCCAGTCGGCGAGCAGGTCCGCGCAGGGCACGGCGACGAACGGCACGCCCTCCCCGGCGAACGCGGTCAGCGCGTCCGGGGAGGTGAAGACGGGCAGCAGCGGTGCGCCGGTCGGGTCGGTGACGATCGTCCACGGCACCTCGCGGTCCGGCCCCGGCTCCGCCGCCAGCGGTACGCAGACCGCCGCGGCGGCGAGGACGCCGAGGTAGCCGGGCAGGTCCCGCCGCGCGCCGACCTCGCTGAGCAGGTCGAGCACGGACGGGCCGCCGCCCGGGTCCGCCCCGCTCTGCGCCTCGTCCGTGGCGGGGCCCGCGGACGAATCCGTGGGCAGTTCCGCGGGCGGCTGGGCGGGCACGCGCGCGGCCCCGGCGGCGGGGTGCTCGGCTTCGGCGGCGGGCTTCTCAGCTCCGGCAGCGGCGTGTTCGGCCCCGGCAGCGGGGTGTTCGGCTTCGGCGGCGGGCTGCCCAGCTCCGGCGACGGGCCGCTCGGCCCCGGCGACGGGCTCCTTGGCCTCGGAGGCGGGCCGCTCGGCTTCGGCAGCGGCGTGCCCGGCCCCGGTGACGGGTACCGCGGCCCGGACGCGGGGCACGGTCGGCTCCGGGCGCACCCGGGGACCGGTGGGCGGGAGGATCTGGCAGGACAGCGCTCGGGGCTCCGTGGTGAGCACCGTGGCGGCGGTCTGCGCCGCGAACCCGCTCCACCAGCGCAGGCCCTCGGCGGTGCGCGGCGTCTCGTACCACCAACCGCCGGCCCCGCGCGGCGCCTGCCAGCCGAGCTCGGCCAGGCGTCGCTCGTCGTAGGGCGGGCAGACCCCGCGGACGGTGTCCCGGCGCACCATCAGGTGCAGCCGGCGGGGGCCGGCGGCGATTTCCAGGTCGGTGTCGCGGTCGCAGCCCGACAGCGTGTCGTGGAGCCGGGCGACGATGTCTGGCCAGCCCGGCGACGTCATGCCGGCGGCCCCGGCAGGCGGCCGTCGAGCCGGCCGAGCCGTCCCATCGCCTCCTCCAGGCGGCCCAGCGAGGCGAAGTCGCCGGGGGTGCCGAAGATCCCGTTCAGGCCCGCGCCGAGCGTCGCGTCGAGACCCCCGGTGCGCTCGTCGAGCTGCGCGGTCGCCGCCGCGCGGGCCTGCCGGTACGCCTGCAGCACCATGGCCGCGAGGTCCTCGGTGCCCACCCGCAGCGCGGTCGGGGCGAGACTCAGGTCGCTCAGCTCGCCGGTGGCGTCGACGGTCGCGGTGACCAGGCCGCTGTCGTCGGTGGCGGTGGCGCTCAGCTCGTCCAGGTCGTCGGTGAGCCCGGCGAAGCGGCGTTCGATGTCGGCGAGCCGTCCGGCGAGTGCGTCGAACGCGGACAGCGGGTCAGACATGAGAACCTCCCGTGCGCGGTGCCGTCCGGGGTGGCGCCCGGCGGCGGCATGATCGTATCGTCGTCCCGCCGGGCGAGTGGGGGAGGAACGGCGTGCCTGACATCGACGTCGACGTGCAGGCGGTGCGTCGGCTGGAGGCGGCGGCGAAGCGGGTGGCCACCTCGCTGACCGCGCTGGAGAGCCGGATCACGTCAGCGGGCGACATACCGGACGGGGCCTTCGGGCACCTGCCGTTCGTCAGCGACATGCTCCGCGAGAAGTACGCCGAGCAGGTCACCGGGGGGATGGAGCTGTTCCGGTCCGGCCACGACGCGTTCGAGCGGGTCGGCGGCGCGCTGGGCGGGACGGCCGAGGCCTACGAGCGCAACGAGCAGGACATCGACGCCTCCTTCCGCGCCATCGGCGCCGGGATGCCCCGGTGAGTGGGCCCGCGGGCACCGCCGTCGAGCTCTGGAACGGCATCGACACCGCCCTGTCCGGCGTGGACAAGGTGGTCGACAGCGTCTGCCGCACCCTCGCCTGGCCGCTGATCCAGCTCGTCGACCTCGTCGACGGCGAGCCGGCCGCGCTGCGCGCCAAGGCCACGGAGTGGGACGCGCTGGCCGCGCAGGTGCGGGAGTTGGCGATGGGCCACCGCAGCGTGCGCGAGGCCGAACAGGCCGGCTGGCGCTCCCCGTCCGGCCAGGCGTACGGGAGGCGGTTGGCCGAGGTCGAGCAGCAGCTGCTGGACGTCGCCGCGCAGTTCGCCGCCACGGCCGAGTACCTGCGCGGGGTGGCCGACGCGCTCCAGACGGTGCACGACGTCCTGGTCGACATCTGCGTCGAGTTCGTCAACTTCCTGCTGGTGACGCTGGTCACCGCGCTGCTGATGGCCCCGTTCACCGCCGGGGCGTCCTGGGCGGCCGGGGTGGCGCTGGGGGTCACCCGGGGCATGATCGCGCTGACCCGGATGTTGAAGATCATCCGACCGCTGGCGACGCACCTGCAGAAGGTCATCCGGCTGCTGCAACGGGTCCTGCTCCACCTGCGCAAGCTGCGCAACCACCTGGACAAGCTGGTCGACAAGCAGAAGGCGCTGCGCGCCGGCCAGAAGTACGCCGACAAGCGCCGCGCCGCCGGCGACGCCGACAAGTGGCACCACAAGTTCATGGACCCCGCGAAGGGCACCTGGAAGCTCGGCAAGTCCGGCTCGCCGTTCGACATGAGCACGTTCGAGCGCCTCGGGGCGCTGCGGGCGCACGGCATGGCCGACGGGGCGCGGATGATCGGCCGGGACTGGGCCACCAACCTGCCGTGGAACATCCCGAACTCCGTCGTGCACGGCGCCACCTGGGGCACCGTCGCGATGGTCTCCGGCCTGTCGGTGCCCGGCATGGACCAGGTCGGCGACAAGGTCGACGCGGCGGTGCAGGGCGGCGCCGAGTGGATCGACCAGAATGTCTTCGGGCAGCCGCCGGCGCAGCAGCCGGCCGGCAGGTGACGGCCGATCGAGGGGGTGGGGCGTGTCCGAGGGGCGTAGCCGGCTGGGCCGGCTGACCGACGCGGTGCTGGGCGGTGCGCGGACCGCCCGGGACAAGGCCCGTGAGCTGCGCGACGAGTTCCGCACCACCGACGAGCCCGAGCGCGCCCTGGTGGCGCCCCTGCTGCCCGACGAGGAGATCCGCTACGTCGGCCTGGCGCCGGTCCGGGCCCCGGAGAACCACCGGGCCGGCAGCCAGCTCGCCGACCGGGTCAACGCCGAGCTGGCCGAGGCGCTCGATCCGCGCGCGCTGTTCGGGCTGCTCAACATCGTCAACCCGGTCGCCTGGGTGGACGCCGTGCTGACGCCCGTACGCATCGCCGCGGGCGTCCTGCTGCTGCCCGGCAAGGCCGCCGTGCTCGC
This sequence comes from Micromonospora sp. DT62, assembly GCF_049847285.1. Lineage (NCBI taxonomy): Bacteria > Bacillati > Actinomycetota > Actinomycetes > Micromonosporales > Micromonosporaceae > Micromonospora > Micromonospora sp. DT62. The sequence goes on along the minus strand of NZ_JBNCOB010000022.1, from coordinate 9,320 downwards.
CGCGGGCACCCCGGAGCCGGCCGAGCCGGAACCGGCGCCGGGCGGCGCGCCCCGGGAACCGCTGCCGCTCACCGACGAGCAGGAGGCGTTCCGCGCGCTGTTCCGGCTCAGCCGCTACCGACCGCTGGCCGACCAGCTCGCCGAGATCGCCTACCGGCGGCGGTACGTCTTCAGCGGCGACCTGGCCACCCTCGCCGGCAGCCTGCTGCTCTTCCTCGAGCGCTACACCGGCACCCCGCTGGCGGTCACCGACACCCACCTGCACCTGCTGCGGATGGGCCGCCGCCCCGACCTCGACCGCGAGGACCGGCGGCGCCCCCAGGTGCTGTGGAGCGTGCCGCGGCGGCGCATCGCCCGCATCGAGTCCGAGCACGGGGCCCGCCTCATGCAGTTCCCGTCCACCATCGTGTTCGACGACGGGTCCTGGATCCGGATCGTCAACCCGGCCACCCGCGACGACCAGTCCCGCTTCCTCGCCGCCGTACGCGACGTGCCCGGCCAGCGCCCCACGGCCTGACCGCGCGCTCGCCCCGCGCGACGCGGGGTCAGCCGTCGCGCTCGGGGTAGCCCACCGGCACCGCCGACACGTCGTCGAGCGCGGTGACGATCTCCTCGGGCAGGGTCACCCGCTCGACCTGGAGCGCGCCGAGCAACTGCCCGACCGTCCGCGCGCCGAGGATCGGGGCCACCACCCCGGGCCGGTCGCGGATCCAGGCGAGCGCCACCTCCGTCGGGGAGACACCCAGCCCGCCCGCGGCGATGGCGACCGCCTCCACGATGCTGGAGCAGCGGGGCTCCAGGTAGGTGGCGACGAAGCGCTCGAAGTGCGGCGAGGCCGCCCGCGAGTCGGCGGGCCGGCCGTGCCGGTACTTGCCGGTGAGCACCCCGCGGCCCAGCGGCGACCACGGCAGCACCCCCAGCCCGAGGGCCTCGCACGCGGGCAGCACCTCCCGCTCCACGCCCCGCTCCAGCAGCGAGTACTCCACCTGCGCGGCCACCACCGGGGCGCGCCCCGGCCAGGCGGTCTGCCAGGCCGCGGCCCGCGCGGTCTGCCAGCCGGCGAAGTTCGACACCCCGACGTAGCGGACCCGGCCGCTGGCCACCGCGTGGTCGAGCGCCGCGAGCGTCTCCTCCAGCGGCGTGTCCGGGTCGTAGCCGTGCAGTTGGAACAGGTCCACGTGGTCCGTGCCCAGCCGGCGCAGCGAGGCGTCCAACGTGCGCAACAGGTGCCCCCGGGAACCGTCCCGCCGCCGGCCGCTGCCCGGTCGCAGCCCCGCCTTGGTGGCGATCAGCAACTCCTCGCGCGGCACCAGGGAGCCCAGCAGCGACCCGATCACCGACTCGGCGTCGCCGTCGCCGTAGACGTCGGCGGTGTCGATCAGGTTGCCGCCCGCGTCGAGGAAACTCTTCAGCTGGGCGGCCGCATCGTCGGCGTCGGTGTCCCGGCCCCACGTCATGGTGCCGAGCGCGAGCCGCGAAACCGCCAGCCCGCTTCGGCCGAGCGGTCGCTGTTGCATGGGTGAACCTTATTTCGAACGAGGGCCCGCCGATATCCTCGCTCCCGTCAAGTGTGCCGGGGGCGTCGCGTTTCCGACCGTCCGGGCATCGCCCCCGGTGGTGGCGACCGGTGAACGGGTCGACTTGCGGCATTGCGTAACCTGATGCGACCTGTGGTGCGGATGGGGGAGGACCTAGTGCGACTCGGGCTCAGCCTCGGATACCAGACGGCGTGGAGCACACCGGCCGATCACCTGGCTTTCGCCCAGGAGGCGGACCGGCTCGGCTACTCGGTGGTGTGGGCGGCGGAGGCCTACGGCTCCGACTCGCCGAGCATGCTCGCCTGGATGGCCGGGCAGACGGAGCGGATCGACCTGGGCAGCGCGGTGATGCAGATTCCCGCCCGTACCCCGGCGATGACCGCGATGACCGCGGCGACCATCGACGCGCTGTCCGGCGGCCGGTTCCGGCTGGGCCTCGGCGTGTCCGGCCCGCAGGTCTCCGAGGGCTGGCACGGCGTACGGTTCGCCAAGCCGCTGGCGCGGACCCGCGAGTTCGTGGACATCGTCAAGCTGGCCGTCGCCCGCAAGTCCGTCGCGTACGACGGCGAGTTCTACACGCTGCCGCTGCCCGACGGCCCGGGCAAGGCGCTGAAGCTGGGCTTCCACCCGCCGCGCGAGCACATCCCGATCTACCTCGCCGCCGTGGGCCCGAAGAACCTGGAACTGGCTGGCGAGATCGCCGACGGCTGGCTGGCCGTCTTCTACGCCCCCGAGTTCGCCGAGGAGCAGCTCGCGTCGGTGCGTGCCGGTCGGGCGAAGGCCGGCAAGGAGCTCGCCGGCTTCGACGTGGTCCCGTCGGTGCCCGTGGTGGTCGGCGACGACATCGCCACCTGTGCGGAGCTGGTCCGCTGGTACGCGGCCCTCTACGTCGGCGGCATGGGCAGCCGCCAGCAGAACTTCTACAACCAGCTCGCCACCCGGATGGGCTACGGCGACGCCGCCCGCGAGGTGCAGGAGCTCTACCTGGCCAAGCGGCAGCGCGACGCCGCGGCCGCGGTGCCGATGGAGTTCATCGACCGCACCTCGCTGCTAGGCCCGAAGGAGCGCATCGCCGAGCGGATGCGGGAGTACGCCGCCGCCGGCGTCACCACCCTGTCCGTGACCCTGTTCGCGGCCGACCGGGACAGCGGCGTGCAGACCCTGCGTACCGTCGCCGAGGCGCTGGACCTCTCGGGAGTCGGGGAGTGACCTGGGTCGAGGCCATCGTCCTGGGCATCGTCCAGGGACTGACCGAGTTCCTTCCGGTCAGCTCGTCCGGTCACCTGCGGATCACCTCGGCGATCTTCTTCGACCGGGACGCCGGGGCGTCGTTCACCGCGGTCACCCAGCTGGGCACCGAGGCGGCGGTGCTGATCTACTTCGCCAAGGACATCTGGCGCATCACCCGTACGTGGCTGGTCGGCATCAGGGACAAGTCGGTGCGTTCCAGCCTCGACTACCGGATGGGCTGGTACGTCATCGTCGGCTCGATCCCGATCGGGCTGTTCGGTTTCCTGTTCAAGGACCAGATCCGCACCGCCGGCCGGAACCTGTGGCTGGTGGCGACCACGCTGATCGTGTTCGCTTTCGTGCTGGCGTTCGCCGAGTACTGGGGGCGGCAGACCCGCACCCTGGTGAACTTCAAGATGCGCGACGGCGTGGTGATGGGCTTCGCCCAGGCGATGGCGCTCATCCCGGGGGTGTCGCGCTCGGGCGGCACGCTCACCGCCGGGCTCTTCCTCAACCTCACCCGGGAGGCGGCGGCGCGCTACTCGTTCCTGCTGGCCATCCCGGCGGTGGTGATGTCCGGGATCTTCAGCGTCGGCGACGTCTTCGAGCCGGCGGCGCCCGGCACGTCGGTGCCGAGCATGGCCCAGATGGTCGTCGCCACGATCATCGCCTTCGGCGTCGGGTACGCGGCCATCGCCTGGCTGCTGCGCTACGTCGCCCACCACACCCTGTACGTCTTCGTGCTGTACCGGGTCGCGGTGGGCACCCTGGTGCTCGCCCTGCTGATGACGGGCACCATCAGCGCCACCTGATCCGCCCGCGCCTGCCCCCGCGACCGGCCCCCGTCCCCGCACCACCGGACGGGGGCCGGTCCGTGTCCGACCACCGCCGGCCGTCACTGCCTGCCTGGCGCCTTGGCGCTCTGGCGTCTGGCGCCGCGATTCGCACCCGGACCACAACCCCGGCGACCCGAAGGCCGAGGAGCGTATTCGCTCTCGCTGGATTGCGTCAGCCGCGCTCGCCGTCCTTACGTCGAAATCTTGGACAGTTGCCGTTGGCGGTGAGCGGTAACTGTCCAAGATCTCGGGCTGGAGATGCCGGCGCCCCTGTCGGGGTGCCGGCCGTGGGGTGGTGGGTGGTGTCGTGGTGGATGTGCCGCTGGCCGGCACCCCGTGTTCGGGTGCCGGCCAGCGATCCCCCTTGTGGTGAAAGTCTGTGTCAGCTGTTCCAGTGCTCGGTCACGAGGTCGGCGGCCTGCTGCTCCCACTGGGCGTAGTGGTCGGGGTACGCCGACACCTGCACCGTCTGCGCGGCCTTGGTCAGCGGCATGTCCTGCCACCCGTCGACCTGCTTGAGGCCCTTGAGGAACGCCGTGGTGGAGTACTCGGGGTCGGTGATCTGCTCGATGGTGCCCCAACCCGAGGACGGGCGCTGCTGGAACAGGCCCTGCGAGTCGTGGTCGTTGCGGTCACCCAGGTGTCCCAGGTTCTCCAGCTTCGACTCCTGCAACGCCGTCGCGATCGACACCACCGCGGCGCGCTCGTCCATGCCGGCCTTCTTCGTCGCCGCGATGATCGCCTTCACGTTCGCGACCTGCTCGTCGGACAGGTCGACGTGCGACTGGGCGCCCTGCACACCGTGCGGGACCAGCTTGCCCTTGTCCACGGCCGGCTTGTCAGCCTGCATGGCCACAGCCGCCACGGGCGTGGTGTCGACAGTCGTCGGGGTGCTGTCGGTCATCGGGCCGGCAGCCACGCCACCGGCGAACGCGAGACCAGCAATACCGAGAACGCTGTTACGAATGAACGTGTTCATGGGGGACGCTCCATTCGGGGGTTGGCACCACACACCGAAGGGGGATCGGCTCTGTGTGCGGGTGCAAGCACCGTCCGGCGCTCGATGAACAACGGGGAACCTCCGGCGTCCTGCCGGAGGAAAGATCAGAGTCGGCCGCGTGGGGCGGAGGGGGATGCCCTGCACATGGGCCGGGACCATGTGTAACGACCTGCCGGCCGCCATCATTCCGGGGCCCGGGCTGGCCACCTGCCCGGGAGGCGGGGCGTGCCCTTGCTCGGTCGTACGCATGGTGTAACGACCCGGGGCCGGCCACGATTCCGCCCCCACGATGCCCCCGGTCACACCTCGAAACCGGACATCCGTCTCGATGTCGACTCGTTTCGGGTGGGTGTGGTGCGGGTTGTGGTAGGCGTTCCGGATTGGTGTCGGTCGGGGTAGAGGGGCGGCGAAGCCGCGTGCCAGGGGATGAACCCGACATGTGGGTATCGGGTGATGTCCGTTGGTGGCTTCCGCGGGCGGTCATCCGGTTCGCGGTCACCACGCCCACCGCCACGTCCGGCCCGGCGCCGGCCCGGGGCATGGTCAACGGTTAGCCGAGCCTGTCTGGCCGTCCCCGGTTGCGAGATCTTGGCGAGGATCGGCCCCTGAAGGGGCACTCTCGTTCCAAGATCTGCCGACGCCGACGCCGACGCCGACGCCGACGCCGACGCCGACGCCGACGCCGACGCCGACGCCGACGCCGACGTGGTGTGGGCGCGGGGCCGGCAGGCGCGGGGCGATGCGGGATACGTGCGGGCCGGGGGTGTTACGCCTGGTGTGGGGCCTGCCATCGCCGATTGGGCGGTCAGCGCCGTCGAGGTGAGTCGGGCTCGGGGCCGTAGCGCAGATGGGGAGCGCGGGTCATACCCCGCACCGGGGAGGCAGCCGTGGCCGGACACAGGTCATAGGGTGGTCCCGTGGCGACCCTTCTGCTTCTGCGACACGGCCGGACGACCGCGAACGCCGACGGCGGGCTGGCCGGCCGTCAGCCCGTGGAACTGGACGAGACGGGCCGGGCCCAGGCGACCGCGGTCGGCGAGCGGCTGCGGACGGTGCCGCTCGCGGCGGTGGTGACCAGCCCGCTGATCCGGTGCCGGCAGACCCTGGAGCTGGCGTTGCCCGGGGTCGCACCGGTGGTGGAGGAGGGGCTGATCGAGTGCGGCTACGGCTCCTGGGAGGGGCAGCCGCTGAAGAAACTCGCCAAGGAGCCGCTCTGGCCGGTGGTCCAGCAGCACCCGAGCGCGGCGGTCTTCCCGGAGGGGGAGGCGATGGCGGCGATGGCGGCGCGGGCGGTCACCGCGGTGCGTACGTGGGACGCCCGGATCACGGCGGAGCACGGCCCCGAGGCGGTCTGGCTGGCGTGCAGCCACGGCGACGTGATCAAGGCGATCGTCGCCGACGCGCTCGGCGTACACCTGGATCTGTTCCAGCGGATCGTGGCCGACCCGGCCTCGGTGACGGCGATCCGCTACACGCCGCTGCGGCCGTTCCTGATGCGGCTCAACGACACCGGCGGCGACCTGGCCGGGCTGGTGCCGCCGCCGCGCAAGCGGCGCCGACGGGCGGCGCGGGCGGCCGGCGCGGCCGACTCGGACGCGCCGGTCGGCGGCGGCGCGGGAGCGGGCCGGTGACGGCCCGGCGGCGACCCGACCCACGGCCTCGCGGCAGGGTGCCGCGTCCGGCGGGATGGCGCCGGTGCGTGGCGGCCGTCCCGCCCGCGAGGCTCGCCCCGGCCGACGAGGAGTCCGCGCGCCGGTGCCGGCCGAGGGTCCCGTCCGCGACCACGCTGCGGTGCGGGCCCGGGGTCTCGCCGGCCGCCACGCCCGGGTGCGGCGCACGGTGTGCCGGGCGCGGCGGGGGTACGGCGATTCGCGTCGGTGGGGTGCGCGGCGCTGTGGCGCGCCGGATAGGGTCGTGGGTATGACCCACCAGGTGCACGCCTTCGAGCCGCCGGAGCGGTTCGTCGCCGGGACGGTCGGGCCGCCGGGGGAGCGCGCGTTCTTCCTCCAGGCGCGCGGCGGTGGCCGGCTGGTCAGCGTCGCGCTGGAGAAGGTCCAGGTGTCGTTGCTGGCCGAGAAGCTCGAGGAGCTGCTCTCCGAGGCGCAGCGCCGCTTCGGGGTGGACCTGCCCGAGCCGGTGGCCGTCGTCGGCGACAACGACCCGCTGGACACGCCCGTCGACGAGGAGTTCCGGGTCGGCACGCTCGGGCTGGCGTTCGACGTCGACACCGCGACCGTGGTGATCGAAGCCATCGCCGTGGGCGAGGCGGAGGTCGAGGTCGAGCTCGGCGAGCCCGACGACGACGAGGACGCCGAGGACGAGGACGAGGAACCGGACGAGGACCTCGACCGGCTCCGGGTGCGGCTGACGCCCGAGGCGACCCGACAGTTCATCGAGCGGGCCCGGCGGGTGGTCAACGCCGGCCGTCCGCCCTGCCCGCTCTGCGGCCAGCCCCTCGACCCCGCCGGCCATCTCTGTCCGCGCCACAACGGCTATCACCGGTGACGTCGTCGGATCTCCAGCCCCGACAGGACGGCGAGGCCGCGCTCCGCTTGCTGCGTGACGGCCACCTCGACCTGGAGGGGCGGCTCGTCGACGCCTCCAACACCACCCTGCGCGGCATCCTGACCCTCGACGGGGTGACGGCCCGCTGCGTCTACAAGCCGGTGCGGGGCGAGCGCCCGCTGTGGGACTTCCCGGACGGCACGCTGGCCGGCCGCGAGGTCTCGGCGTACGTGGTCTCCCGGGCCACCGGCTGGGATCTGGTGCCGCCGACCGTGCTGCGCGACGGCCCGTTCGGCCCGGGGTCGTGTCAGCTCTGGATCGACGAGCCGGAGGAGGCCGAGCCCCTGGTCGGGTTCGTGCCGGCCGACGCGCTGCCGCCCCGGTGGTTCCCGATCGCGGCGGCCCGCGACGACGACGGCACACCGTACGCGCTGGCGCACGCCGACGATCCGCGGCTGGCCCGGCTCGCGGTGCTCGACGCGGTGATCAACAACGCGGACCGCAAGGGCGGGCACGTGCTGGTCGGTCCGGACGACCGGATCTACGGCGTCGACCACGGGGTGTGCTTCCACGTCGAGGAGAAGCTGCGCACGGTGCTCTGGGGCTGGGCCGGGCGGCAACTGCCGGCGGACGCCGTGGAGATGCTCGACGCACTCGCCGGCCAGCTCCCCGGGGCGCTCGGCGCCGAGCTGGCCGACCACCTGACCATCCGGGAGGTCGCCGAGCTGGCGGCGCGGGTCGACCGGCTGCGGCACACCGGCCTGTTCCCGCAGCCGTCGCAGGACTGGCCGGCGGTGCCCTGGCCCCCCATGTGAGCGCGTCCGTTCCGTCCCACGGGGCTGTCATGTTGATCACTATGGGCCGGGCCTGCCGCGCCGCGTCGGCTGGTTAGGCTGACGGTCATGGACTCTTGGGCGGGACATGAGGTGCCGCGGCTGCCGGGCAGGGGCCAGCCGCTGTCGTTGTTCGACTCTGCGCGGCAGGGCGCCCACCCGAGCGATCCGGCCGGCACCGCGACCATGTACGTCTGCGGCATCACCCCGTACGACGCCACGCACCTGGGCCACGCCGCCACCATGATCGCGTTCGACCTGGTGCAGCGGGTGTGGCGGGACGCCGGCCGGGACGTGCACTACGTGCAGAACGTCACCGACATCGACGACCCGCTGCTGGAGCGGGCCGAGCGGGACGGCGAGGACTGGAAGGTCCTGGCGATGCGGGAGACCGCGCTGTTCCGCGAGGACATGGAGGCGCTGCGGATCATCCCGCCGGCGCACTACGTCGGCGCGGTGGAGTCGATCCCCGACATCGCCGACAAGGTCCTCCTGCTGCTCAAGGACGGGGCCGCGTACCGCCTGGAGGACGGCACCGGTGACGTCTACTTCGACATCGCCGCCACCCCCCGCTTCGGCTACGAGTCCAACCTGACCCGGGAGCAGATGCTGGAGATCTTCCCCGAGCGCGGGGGCGACCCGGACCGGGCCGGCAAGCGCGACCCGCTCGACCCGCTGCTGTGGCGGGGCGCCCGCGAGGGCGAGCCGTCCTGGCCGGGTGGCGAGCTGGGCGCCGGCCGTCCCGGCTGGCACATCGAGTGCACGGTCATCGCGCTCAATCTGCTCGGCGACCGGATCGACGTGCAGGGCGGCGGCAACGACCTGATCTTCCCCCACCACGAGTGCTCCGCCGCGCACGCCGAGCGGCTCACGGGCGCCGCGCCCTTCGCGCAGCACTACGTGCACGCCGGCATGATCGGCCTCGACGGCGAGAAGATGTCGAAGTCCCGGGGCAACCTGGTCTTCGTCTCCCGGCTGCGCGCCGACCAGGTCGACCCGATGGCGGTCCGGCTGGCCCTGCTCTCGGGGCACTACCGCACCGACCGCGCCTGGACCGACGAGCTGCTCGCGACGTCGCTGGAGCGGCTGGACCGCTGGCGGCGGGCCGCCGCCGCGCCCGCCGGCCCGTCGGGCGAGGAGTTCCTGGCCAGCGTACGCGCCCGCCTCGCCGACGACCTGGACTCGCCGGGCGCCCTGGCGCTGGCCGACGGATGGGCCGAGGCCACCCTCGCGGGCACCGCCGACGACCCGGCCGCCCCCGCCCTCTTCGCCGCCACCCTGGACGCCCTCCTCGGCATCCACCTCTGACAGTGATGATGTGGGAGCGGGTCACCCGGTCGGTCTGACTCAGCCTCTGACTGACCGTGGTGTCTTCTAG